>JADFCT010000338.1 GCA_017161665.1 Candidatus Sumerlaeota bacterium | reverse complement strand
GATAATAAGCTTCTGTCACAAGGCGCGCTGGCTTTGGTTCGGGAAGCGCCGGGGGCGGAACTGACCCGGCGGGCGACGGAACTGCTTCCGGAATTGGATGAGCCGAAGCAGGCGGCGCTGATCGCGTCGCTGACCGCGCGGGGGGACCGGTCGGCTTTGCCAAGCGTATTGACCGCCGGAGATAAGGGCGGAGACCTCGTGGCGGCCGCCGCCATTGACGCGGCCCTCTCGCTGGGTGACGCGTCTGCGGTCGCGTTCCTAACCCGGCGCATGAGCCGGGGAGGCGCTCTGGCCAAGGCGGCCGGCGCGGCGTTGGCTCAGCTGAGCGGGGAAGGCGTGGATGAAGCGATCCTGAAAGAATTGGAACGCGCGGGCGATGAGCTGAAGACGGAACTCATCACACTGTTTCCGGCCCGGCGCAATCCGATCCTGGTACCGCCGGCGATCAAATTGGCCGAGTCCGAAGATCCGGGTATCCGTCGGGCTGTCTTGAACGCCTTAGGCGCTCTTGCCGGCGCCGATGATCTGCCCGACTTGCTCGCAATCTTGATCAATGCCGAGGAAGACAGCGACCTGGCGGCCAAGGCTTTTGTCGCAGTGGCCAGACGAACCGACTTC
The DNA here is from genome assembly GCA_017161665.1 of Candidatus Sumerlaeota bacterium. Classification (GTDB taxonomy): domain Bacteria; phylum Sumerlaeota; class Sumerlaeia; order JADFCT01; family JADFCT01; genus JADFCT01. Next base: position 3,293 of record JADFCT010000338.1, on the reverse strand, counting down.
GATAAGGGGCTGGCCTTGACGACCGGCGCATTAAAAGACGCCACGGGTGAAACCCGAAATGCCCTGATTATGGTGCTGGGATTATTCGGAGGCGACGAAGCCTTGACGCTGGTTGGCGCGGCTCTGAAGGAGGAAGACGACCTGATTCGCGAAAGCGCGATCAAGGCGCTTTGCGGCTGGCCGGAAGTTACGATTGATGTTCTGTTCCTTTTGCGGGATGCCGCGGAAGATCTGGCCGGGTCCCGGCTGGGGACGCTCGCCTTGCGGGGAGGCATTGAATTGCTGGGAAAATCGGCGCTGACGGCGGCGGAAAAGGTGGAGGGCTATGCCATTGCCAAAGATCTGGCCATCCAGGTCGCCGAGCAGCGGTTGATTCTGGCGGGATTGGCTAAACTGTCTGGCGACGAAGCGCTCGCCTTGGCCGAGTCTTTCCGGAATGAACAATTGAAAGACGACGTGGCGGCTGCTGTGTCGGCGATCCGCAACAACCAATAAAAATGCGAATCGACCCGATGGTGTATATTATGCATTCACAACAAACTTTATTCGAAGAGAGGTGGATTTATGGGCAAGTTGATGGTGTTTAGAAGGATGGCGACCATTGGACTGGTGTTATCGGTGATTGCCGCCGCATCAGGGGCGCTCGCCATGAACGCGCCGTGGGAGTACTTGTTTAACGGCAACAATCTGGATGGCTGGAAGCAAGTCAACGGCACGGCGAAGTACTGGGTTGAGGATGACTGTATTGTTGGCGAAACCGTCAAAGGCAGCCCGAACAGTTTCCTGGCCACCGAAGCGGACTATTCGAACTTCGTGCTCGAATATGAATTCAAGATCAGTGATGACCAGTTGAATTCCGGAGTTCAATTCCGAAGCGCGCAAAAACCGGAAGGCCGTGTTTTTGGCTATCAGGCGGAGATTGATGGCAAAGATCGGGCCTGGACAGCGGGAATTTACGCCGAGGCCTGGCGCAATTGGCTGTATAATCTTGAAGGGGTGGACGATGCGCGAAACGCCTTCAACCATGGGGATTGGAATCGTGTGCGGATCGCCGCGGTCGGCAACTATATCCGTACATGGATCAACGATGTGCCCGCCGCTTTTCTGGCGGACGATGTGAAACAGATGCGCGACAAGGGGTTCATTGCCCTTCAGGTCCATGGCGTCAGTGGCGATCCCAAGTGGCAGGTTCGCTGGCGGCATATCAAAATCCGCGATCTGGGCGCGACGCTCCCCACGACGGACGGCCTGCTGGTTCCCGCCGACACGACGGGTCAGGCGCCGCCGAAGACGGCCACCGTCCTGGTGGGACCGGACGCGGGACTGAAGCAATGGCGTCATTCCAGTCCGGACAAAGCGATTGCCTGGAAACTGAGTGACGACGGCGTTCTGGAAATCGTGCCCAAGAGCGGAAGCATTGTCACGAAAGACAATTATGAGGATTTCCATTTACACCTCGAATTTCAGACCCCCTATAAACCGGACGCCGGCTTCCAGGATCAAGGCAACAGTGGCATTTATATTCAACAACGCTATGAAGTTCAGATTCTTGATTCCTACGGCAAGACCTGGCATGAGCTCACCGAACAGGATTGCGGCGCTATTTACAAAACAATCAAACCCGATCTCCGCGCCTGTCGCCCGGCCAGCGAATGGTCGGTTTATGACATCGTTTTCCGCTCCGCCCGTTGGGATGCGGCGGGGAATAAAACGGCCGACGCCCGGATCACCGTGGTCCAGAACGGGCACGTGATTCATGACGATGTGGCTATCCAGAATAAGACCGGCGCCGGTCAGCAGGAAGGCCCGGCCCCCCGGCCGATCATGCTTCAAGAGCATGGCAACGCCGTTAAATTCCGCAACGTGTGGATCATTCCACTTGATCTGAGCACGGCCAAGGGGCTGGAAGCCCGCGTGGATGGCAACGCCCTTCAGGTCACTCTGGACGGAAGAACGTTTACGAATTACATGTTCGACGGTCGTCAGAAACTGCCGTTCTTTTATCCGGTCATTGGTCCGGCTTCGGGCAAGACCGTGACGGAAAAGCAACTGGACCCTTATCCCCATCACAGTTCGCTGTGGTTCGGATGTGACCGTGTCAACGGCGCGAACTACTGGCAGGAAGGAAACGACCGCGGCCAGATTCTTTCAAAAGGGCCGCGTATCGTGGTTTCCGAACGCGACAAGGTCGTTTTTACGGATGAATGCGTATGGAAACGCCCCGAACAAGCGCCCGACGTGAGTGATCAGCGCCGGATCACCATCACCGCCCCGAACAAATCCACGCGGATCATTGATTTTGAAATCACGGTGAAAGCCGAAAAAGATGTGACTGTCCAGAAGACGAATCATTCGCTCTTTTCGGCGCGGATGCGTCCGGCCCTGAGCGTGAGCGAAGGCGGCGCCCTCATCAACGCCGAAGGCGCCAAAGGCGAAAAGGGCACGGCGGGCGTTCCGTCGCCGTGGTGTGACTTCTACGGCACGGACAACGGGATTACCGAAGGCGTGGCGATTTTCCAGAATCCCTCGAATCCCGAAGCGCCGACGCCGTGGTTTACGCGCGACTATGGATTTATGTCACCCACACCGCTCTATCATATGAGCGAAAGCGAAGTGTCGTTCCAAAGCGGCGAAACCGTGCAGTTGTCTTATCGCGTCGTCGTTCACGAAGGGGATACAGTGACGGCCGGCATCCCGGCGTTGTACAAGGCTTATGCCGCTCAAGCGCATTGACAGAAACAATCAACGTGGTATCGGGAGGATCGCGGTCACAGATGAAATGGCCGCGATCTTTTCCACAAAGGAACACCCCAAACAGTTCAAAGACGAGGTTTGAGACGTGGAAAAGAAAACCGTTCGCACAGGAATTGTCGGCGCCGGATTCGCCGCCGGATTTCATTTTGAGGCTTTGAAAAAAGTCTATGGCACCCATGTGGATGTCGTCGGCGTCTATGCCGCCAATCGAGAACAGGGGGCCGATTATGCGGCCAAGCGTGGCATTCAGGCGTTTGATTCCCTGGACGATCTCTTGGACGCCGGTGTGGATGTGGTTCATACCTGCGTGCCCCCTGTGGCTCACGAAGAAGTGGTGACAGCGGCATTGGCGCGTGATATTTATGCCATTTGCGAAAAGCCCTTGACGGGCTATTTTGGCGATGGCACGGATACGTTCAACGGGGACACCTTCCCGAAACAACAGGCGCTGGACTTTTCGCTCGAAGCCATCGATCGCTTCTTGGCGGCCGAGAAGAAGAGCAAAGCCCGTGTCATGTACGCTGAAAACTGGGTGTATG
>JADFCT010000337.1 GCA_017161665.1 Candidatus Sumerlaeota bacterium | reverse complement strand
GGACCTGTCCAATGTGATCTTTCTCACCACGGCGAACAACGCGGATGCAATCCCCTCCCCGCTCCTGGACCGAATGGAAATCATTTCCCTGTCGGGATACACAACCGACGAAAAGATCCACATCGCGCGAAAATATCTGGTCCCGCGCCAACTGAAGGAGGCGGGCCTGTCCGATCAACACCTGCGCTTTACAACCGAAGGGTTGCGCCTGCTCATCGAATCCTATACGCGCGAGGCCGGCGTCCGCAACCTGGCGCGGGCCATCGGCTCCGTCTGCCGCAAGGTCGCCCGCAAAGTGGCGGAAGGGACTCAAAAAAAAGAAACAGCGAATCCCAAGCGGATCGCCCAAATCCTGGGGCCACACGAATACATCCGCGAAACAACGGTCCGCGCCGGCGTCCCGGGCGTGGCCACCGGCCTGGCCTGGAGTCCCACGGGTGGCGAACTGCTTTTTATCGAAACGGCCTCCACGCCCGGACAGGGGCGACTGACTGTCACGGGACGGCTGGGCGAAATCATGAAGGAATCCGTTCAGGCGGCGCTGAGTTACCTGAACGCCAATCACCGGGAACTGGACCTGCCCCCCGTCGCCTTCACCCATGGCAATTTTCACGTCCACGTTCCGGCCGGCGCTGTCCCCAAAGACGGCCCCTCCGCCGGCATGGCCATCTGCGCAGCGCTTTATTCCCTCCTGCGCGACACGCCCTTCCCCACGGACGTGGCCCTGACGGGCGAAATCTCTCTCACGGGCCGAATCCTGCCCATCGGTGGACTGAAGGAAAAAGTTCTGGCCGCCCATCGCCTGGGCATCCGACGCATCATCGCGCCTTTCCATAACCAAAAGAATCTTGAAAACATTCCACCGGAAGTCCGCAAAGAAATGACTTTCCTCTGGGTCAAGGACATCAACGAAACCCTCCACGCCCTTTTCCCGGACGAATTTAAGGAAAAAGAGGAAAAGGATGAGGATGAGGAAGAAGAAGGAAACGTAGAAGCGCCGGCCAACGAATAGAACCCCAGCCCCTTAAGCGCGTTTCGTGATTTCATGACAGACCCGAACGAACGCGATCCGAGGGAGTTTTTCAATCGGCATGATTGGGTTGACCATTTAAATGGGGGGGCATGGGATGTATCATCCATGCTCCCCCGAGGACCGTGCAGGCGAGACACCTGCGCTACAAAAAAACGTCCACGCGGCAAACGCCGTCCAGACGCGCTCACGGGACCGGCGCATCACTCGATCGCAATGGCTTCGACGGGGCAACTGTCCGCCGCTTCCTGACACGATTCCTCCGCCTCGGCTGGAACCGGATCCACGATTACAATTGCGATGGCATCCTCGCCCATCTCGAATACGGCCGGACAGATCTCAACACAAAGCCCGCAGCCCGTGCAGGTATCAACGTCAACAATCGCCTTCATTGCTTTCTCCTTTGGCGCACGAAACATGCGCAAAAAAATGTGACCTCTCTTGCATCTGATAAGCAATTGGAATTGTGACATGGCGCTCACCAGATGTCAATCCCCACCACGAATGATTCGGCGCCTCTCGGCGCCGCATCATTTTTTCTTTGAACCGAACCGCTGGATCCTCAATGCTCCTGACTTGTCATGTCCGGATTCCAAATCGTTTTTTCGAAAGGTTTGTCTTATGATGCGTTTTATGTTCACGGGAGGTTTGATGATGGTTTTGGCTGCGAGCGCCCTGGGGGCAGATCATCCGTTTTTGCGGGAGTGGGACACACCCTTTGGGGCGCCCCCCTTTGGGGAAATCCGCGAGGAACATTTCATGCCCGCCTTCGAGGAGGGAATGAAACAGCGACGGGCGCAGATTGACGCCATCACGGCCAATCCCGAGCCGCCAACCTTTGAAAACACCATCGCGGCGCTTTCGACGGAAGGCGCCCTCCTGCCCAAAGTCAGCGCCGTGTTCTGGGGGTTGAACTCGGCCAACACGAACGACACGATTCAGAAAATCGCCCGCGAAGTCACGCCACTGTTATCAAAACTATCCAATGAAATCGCCCAGAATGAGAAACTGTTCGCGCGAATTGAAAAACTCTACACCGACCGGTCCGAACTGGGACTCGGCGCCGAAGACAGGCGCTTGCTCGAGGAGGAATACAAGGACTTCGTCCGCAACGGCGCCCAGCTGTCGAAGCCGGATAAAAAACGGCTCAGTGAAATCAACGAACGCCTGTCGATGCTGTCTCTTGAATTCGGCGAAAACATCCTTAAAGAAGACAATAAGTTCGAATTGGTTATCGAAGAGAAAAAGGACTTGTCCGGTTTGCCGGAAAACATTGTGACCAAAGCGGCTGAAGTGGCCACGGAACGGGGCCATTCGGGCAAATGGGTCTTCACGCTCCACAAATCAAGCATGATCCCTTTCCTCCAATACTCCGACCGCCGACCCTTGCGGGAGAAAATCTACACCGCGTACATGAACCGCTGCAATCATGACGACGACCTGGACAACAAGGCCCTGTTGACCGAGATGGCGGCCTTGCGGGCCGAACGATCGAAACTGCTGGGCTTTGAAACCCATGCGGACTACATCCTGGACGAAAACATGGCCAAAACGCCCAAAGCCGTCTATGAGTTCCTGGATCGACTGTGGACACCCGCGCTGGCCATGTCCAAGCGCGAAGCGGCGGCCATGCAAAAAATGATCGACGCGGAAGGGGGCGCCTTCCAACTGGCGACCTGGGACTGGTGGTATTATGCGGAAAAGGTCAAACAGGCCGAATACGCCCTGAGCGACGCCATGCTGCGGCCCTATTTTCAGCAGGATTTGGTCGTCAAAGGCGCCTTCGATGTCGCCCGAAAACTCTATGGCATTGAATTTGTCCAACGCGACGATGTGCCCGTCTATCACGAAGATGTGACCGTCTATGAAGTGAAAGAAGCGGACGGAACGTCAATCGGATTGTTTTATACGGACTATTATTATCGAAGCAGTAAACGGGGCGGCGCGTGGTGCAGTTCCTTCCGGGGCCAGTCCCATGAAAAAGGCCGACGCATGGCGCCGCTGGTGATCAACGTCTGTAACAACACCAAACCGCCGGAGGGCGAACCGGCTCTCATGAGCCTGGAAGAAGTGGAAACGCTGTTCCATGAGTTTGGACACGCCCTGCATTCGCTCTTCTACGCGGGCACGTATCGCGGCCTGGCCGGAACGCCGCGTGACTTCGTGGAACTGCCTTCCCAGATTATGGAAAACTGGGCGACGGAACCGGACGTGATGCGCTCATATGCGAAACACTATGAAACGGGCGAAACCATTCCCGACGCGCTGATCGAAAAAATCCACAAAGCCCGCTATTTCAACCAGGGTTTTGAAACCGTAGAATACCTGGCGGCCTCCTATCTGGATATGGACTGGCACACGCTGACCCAGGCGCCGGATGTGGATGCCCTGAAATTCGAGGATCGTTCCATGGAACGGATCGGCTTGATCCCGGAAATCATCTCGCGGTATCGGAGTTATTATTTCCGGCATGTGTTCGGCGGAGGGTATTCGTCGGGATACTATAGCTATATCTGGGCGGCGGTCCTGGATGCGGACGCCTTCGAGGCCTTCAAGGAAACGTCTCTCTTTGATCGCGACACGGCGCGCGCCTTCCGCAAACACGTCTTGTCCCGCGGCGGAACCGATGAGCCGATGACGCTCTACAAAAACTTCCGGGGCGCGGAGCCGAAGATCGAACCGCTACTGAAACGCCGGGGATTGTTGCAGAATTAATGGCAAATCTTCCGCGCCGGATGCGACATTTGAAGGGTAGGTGGGATAGGGCGCGATAGATCAAAGGCATTCATAGAAGCCACATCCCAATCGAACGCGGATCGTTCGAATTCGAGCGGCAATTTGGATTGGGCTGGCGGATGGCCTTCGGGGCTTGGCGGATGTTTGGCTTCGGGGGCGCGG
>JADFCT010000336.1 GCA_017161665.1 Candidatus Sumerlaeota bacterium | reverse complement strand
GCCGCGGGTGTTCCGGCAGGGGGATGCCGTCCGCCGCCAAAACCATTGTGGAGGCGGACAAAGTGATGAGCGCCGCCCAAGCGCACGCCCATGCGAAAATCTTACGAGTCATAAAGAGGTTGCTCCTTTGTTTAGATGGGGGGTCATTGTCCGGCGACAGGACAGCCGGCGTCAATCAAAAGCCAACGGCCGAATGCGAAGACGCAATCGGCCGTTGGGCTCTGACGTTTTTTGTCGCCGAATGTCACGGTCGTGTTTTACTTGAAGACTTTGAGCTGGGCGTTGCGAAAGCAGATCGGATTGCCGTGTCCCTGGAGGCCGATGTGCCCTTCGCGCGCCAGATCCTTATAGGCGTATTTGAACTTGTTTTTGGACCCGTCCGGGTTCTTACCCGCTTCGGTCCACAGGTTCAGATCCAAAGCCGTCGTGGCCTGGCCGTTCAACGTCACATAGACCATGTTATCGCGGGCCATGATTTGGAAGCGATTCCAGGCGTCCACTTCAATGGTCTGTGGTTTGAAGGGGGCCAGCACATCGAAGATGGCGCCGACATTATGTTTGGGATTGCCGGCGTCGCCCTGAAGGACTTGAATTTCGATGGCCGTGTTCAGCCAGTCCTGGATGCTGTCGGTGCGGACAAAGACGCCACTGTTGACGCTCTTCTCGTGACAGTTGAATTCCAGGTCGAGGATGAAGTCCGCGTAGCGTTTCTGGGTCCAGATGTCCCCGCTTTTGCCATTGGTGCAGACGGATGTTTCATGGGTGGTCCAGCCGCCTTCTTCATAGATGGCGTTGGAAAGGTCTTTCTTGAAAAGTGGTTTGAAGCCGTCTTCAACCAGAGAGGCGGCGACGAGGTCGAAGTACGTGACACTTTGCTTGATGGCGGGGAGAGAGGTTTCCCAGTCCCATTCATATTCGAAGGAGAAGAGGCCCTTGAATCCCTGCCGTTTGAGTTCGGCCAACAGAGCGGGGACGTTGTTGTCGCCCGTGCCCCAGGGGGCGTCATGCCAGCCATGCGGGCCTTGTCCGTCGTTGACGAGATCCTTGAAGTGAAGGGTTTTGATCCGTCCTTCGAGTTTCTTCAGGCATTCGAGAGAATCGAGACCGGAACGACGCCAGTGGCCGGTGTCCGCGCAGGCGCCCATGCGTTTGCTGCGGCCTTCCAGTTGCTTCAGAACGATTGCGGGATCCCAGTAAATCGACGGCTTGGGATGATTGTGCAGGGCGACATTGATCTTGGTTTCCTCGGCCAGTTTTTCGAGCAGGTCCAGCGCCTCGAATTTCGGCTCACATACGACGGTCTGGATGCCCATTTCTTTGGCGAACGTGAAGATATTCGTCCAGTCCTCGTCGTTGTTGCCGTTGACGACGCCGTAAGCCATGAGCCGGATGCCCTTGGATTTGACCTTGTCCAGGATGGCTTTGCGGGCGGCCGGTGACGCCGAGTGATGGGTGTTGCCATCCACACCGTCTCCGATTTTCTGTCCCGGGAAGATCTCGATGTACTTCAGACCCGCTTCCGCGGCTTTGTCCACCGCCTCGAAGAAGGTGTAGCGATTGAACGTGTAGGCTTGGGTCCCCAGTTTCCAGCCCAGACCTTCGGCGTCCTTGTCCAGACGTTCGACGGTTGGACCGGCCACGGCGGCCAAGGTCATGGCCATGATGGCCAGCATCATGGCCAGGGGCGTGATGTTTCGGATCATGCGTGTCTCTCCTTATAAATCGAATGGTTTTATCTCAAAGAAGCCGCTTCGTGATGAGCGAAGCGGCTTCCCGAGTTCCTGCGTTGATACGTCGCTTGCGGAGTTCGGCGATTTAGAAATCGCGATATTCCTTCGTAATGAGAGCGTTGGCCGCTTCGTTGTTCGTGAAGCGCAGGTTCTTGCTGTCCCAATCGAGTTTGGCGCCACGCATCTTGATGGCCACGTTGCCGAGGAGAACGGTTTCGGAGAAGGGGCCGGCGTGGTCAATGAAGTTCGAGCCGGCCTGGTCGATCTCGCCCTTGATGGCCTGGATGAATTCCAGGTAGTGGTCGTTGTTCGGAGCGCGTTCGTACTTTTTGGGCACTTCTGTGACCTTGGAGGCGCGATGGACTTCTTCGGGGATGATACGGGCGCCTTCGCTGTACGTGCCGGCCTTGATGGAGGCTTTCGAACCGACGAGAACCTGACCGCTGCTGCCCTTCTCAATCGTGCGTTCGGCTTCGAGATGCTTCGGGTGGGGCGGCATGTTGTCGCCGTCATACCAAGTCAGTGTGACGGGGGGCAGGTCGCCGCGGGCCGGGAACTCATAATAGACGATGGAAGACTTGGGAGCGGAATCTTCGCTGAACCAGGTTGATTCGGCCCACACCCGTGTCGGAGCGCCGAGTTGGAGGGACCAGTAGCTGGCGTCCATGATGTGACAGGCCATGTCGCCCAAGGCGCCGGTGCCGTAGTCCCACCAGCCGCGCCAGTTGAAGTGGCTGAAGGCTCGGTTGTAAGCGCGCCAGGGAGCGACGCCCAGCCATTGATTCCAGTCCAGCGATTCGGGAACCGGCTGGGCTTCCTTGGGGGTGTCAACGCCCTGCGGCCAGATGGGGCGGTTGGTCCAGAGAACGACTTCCCGACACTCGCCGATCTTGCCGGCTTCAAACCATTCGCGGATCAGGCGTGTGGTTTCCGAGCCGTGACCCTGATTGCCCATCTGTGTTTTGACGCCATATTTTTTGGCCAGATTGGACATCTCGCGCGCTTCCCAGATGGTGTGGGTGAGGGGTTTTTGACAATAAACGTGCTTGCCCATTTCCATGGCCATCTTGGCGGCCGGATAGTGCATATGATCCGGAGTCGAGACCGTCACCATGTCGATATCTTTGCCGAGTTTGTCGAGCATTTTGCGATAATCGGCGAACTGCGCGGCTTTTGGATAGCGCTGCGGATTGTTTTTCGCATGGTTGAAGTCCACGTCGCACAGGGCGACGATGTTCTGACCGCGTTCGCCAAAGGCGTTGAGGTCCGAATCACCCTTGCCGCCGACGCCGATACCGGCGACGTTGATGCGCTCGCTGGCGCCGATGGGTTGCACCAGCGACTTTGTGCCTTGACAGGCCGCCAGGCCCATAACCGACATGGAAGCAGCGGCGCCCTTCAGAAATGTACGACGTGAAATACGATTGTTCATGTGATCTTTTCCTCCAATAAGATTCGGAAATGGGCGGGCCGACGCGATTCTTTTCACGAGATGTTCTGGAACCATGCGCCTGTGTTGTCCTCGGCTCCGTCTCGGAAGCGCATGGACACCCGGTCCCGCTATTCGGATTAACTTGGAAAAAGACTATCTCACCGGTACTGCTCTTGTCGAACGAAAATTTGAAATTCGGAAAAGATTTTTCGACAAATGCAATGTTATGCGTTTCGTTCCATTACCGCGACAAAGAATCCATCCGTCCCATGTCGGTGGGGCCACATGCGCAAATAGGGCGAGCCCGGTTCCGCCAGCCCTTCCAGGCCATATCGGCTCAAAGGCGCGCGCGCCTCCCGGGCGACATATTCCGGATGATCGGTTAGAAAACTTTCGACAACCGCCTCGTTTTCATCCCGCAAAATAGAACATGTGGCATACACCAGCCGGCCGCCGGGTTTGAGGCACGGCGCAAAGCGGTCTAAAATGGAGCGCTGCTTCGCCGTCATTTCTCGAACGGATTCCGGCGTTGTTTTCCAGCGGGAGTCCGGGTTGCGGCGCAATACGCCCAAGCCCGTGCATGGCGCGTCCACAAGGACATAATCCTTGGGGCGGGTCACGGTGTCCGGCAGCGGGCCGTCTTCCTCGATCCGTTGGATGCGGATGTTCTGGCAATCGTTGCGTTTCGCGCGGTCTTTGAGGGAATCGAGACGGCGTTGGTAGATGTCCAGCGCCAGGATCTCGCCGCGTCCTTTCATTTGAGCGGACATCTGGAGGGCTTTGC
>JADFCT010000335.1 GCA_017161665.1 Candidatus Sumerlaeota bacterium | reverse complement strand
AAACGCAGGCTCACCCGTCAGGTGAGTTGAGGCTTTTTCGCAAAGCATCAGAATACAATGGTTTGCGTCTATTCGCTACGAGCAACTGCCGTTTTTAGGATAATAGAAGAAAAAAAAGAGGGTTGCGCTAATCGCCAAGGCGCAACGACACAAAGAACTGTGGGGCGTGACGCCGATTTCGGATGAGGCGCGCGTCCCAGAAGCCAAACATCCGCCAAGCCCCGAAGGCGGCGGCACATATTAGCCCAGGGTGGAGCGACCGATAGGGAGCGGAGCCCTGGGTAAGGTGAATAGAAACTGAGGCGCCGGCGCGCTTTTTGCCGCGCCGCGCGCAAAAAGCGTGACGGCGCCGACGGCTTGCCCGGCCTTATCATCATAAAGGCGCCCCACCGACAGATTCTGGTCCGACGCAAGGGACCAGAAAACCGGCGACACCACCGTTTCATTCAACGGTTTATTTTATTTTTTTCTGCATATTCTTTGAAAATTCGCTATATTTATCAAAATCCATTTGCGTGGACCGCTTTGATTTGGCATGGTGGAAGCGAAATGATTTAAACGTTGGTTTATTTTCTGTTTCAAATTCAGATTTTCGCTCAACCTCTCCTGCTTCGGCGGCGTCGTGGCTTGCTTGCGCGAGGACGCGTGAAGCGGGAATGAAATAAAAGGAGACCATCATGAACGCAGACGAATCGGATGAAGCCGAAAATCCCATGGAAAACGCCGGCGTGGCGCAGCCCTCCCATCCGCTGAAGATCGCGCTGATCAGCTTGCACGGTCTGATCCGGGCGCACAATCCGGAACTGGGGCGCGACGCCGATACAGGTGGACAGATCAAGTATGTTCTGGAAATGGCCCGGGAACTGGCCACCCGCCCGGAGGTGGGCGAAGTGGAACTGCTCACGCGGCAGATTATTGACCCCCGCGTGTCGGATGACTATGCCCAGCTGGAAGAACCGATTTCGGACAAAGCCAAAATCGTCCGGATTCCCTTCGGCCCCAAGCGCTACCTGCGCAAGGAATCCCTGTGGCCCTATCTCGAAATGTTCATTGATCAGACCCTCCCCCACTTCAAGCGCAACGGACTGCCGGACGTTATCCACGGCCATTACGCCGACGCCGGCTATGCGGGCGCTCAGCTGGCCCGGCTGCTTCGGATCCCCTTCGTCTTTACCGGCCACTCTCTGGGTCGCGTGAAGCGAGAGCGCCTCTCGATCGAGAACGGCGATGAAGACATTCTGGAAAAGAAGTACCGCTTCACCACCCGATGCGAATCCGAAGAATTCGCTCTGGAAACGGCGACCATGGTCATCACCAGCACCAATCAGGAGGTGAAGGAACAATACGAACTCTACGATCATTATGTTCCTGCCCGCATGGAAATCATCCCGCCGGGCGTTGACCTGTCTTCCTTTTCACCGCCTCCCGCGGGTTGGCGTCCGCCCGAGTCGATCGCCGAAGTGGAACGGCGCTTTTTTTGCGAGCCCAATAAGCCAGTGATTCTGGCCATGGCCCGCGCCGATGAGCGCAAGAATCTGGATATGATGCTCCATGTGTATGGGCAAAGCGATCGGCTCCGCGAGATGACGAACCTGGCCCTGATCGTCGGAACCCGCGAAGACATCCGAGGGCTGCCCAAGGCCCAACAGGTGGTTTTTGAGAAGATTCTCTATCTCATTGATTACTACGACCTGTACGGAAAGATCGCCTATCCCAAGGCCATCCCTCAGGAAGACGTGCCTGAAATCTATCGCTGGGCCACTGTCAGCAAGGGTGTTTTTGTCAATCCCGCCTTGACCGAACCCTTTGGATTGACGCTACTCGAAGCCGGCGCCACCGGCCTGCCGATCATTGCGCCCAACGATGGCGGTCCTCGCGATATTATCGCCAACTGTCGCAACGGCGTGCTGATCGATCCAATGGACGCGGGCGATATTGAAAAGGCCCTGCTGCGCGCGTTGACCGATCCCGATCAGTGGGAGGAATGGTCCACCAATGGGCTTCAGGGAACACGCGCCCATTATTCCTGGACGCAACACGTCACCCGCTACCTGCGCGATATCAAGGATATTCACGAGCACTCCACGGCTCCGTCCCTGACCATCTCGACACGTAAGCGACGGCTGCCCAGCTTTGACCGATTGATCATCACGGACCTGGACAACACGCTGACGGGCGACGACGAGGCGTTGGAACGATTCATTGACCTCATTTCTCACAACAAGCACGTCGGCTTCGGCATCGCCACCGGACGCCGGCTGGACAGCGCCATGGAATTGATCGAGGATCTCAAACTGCCCCGTCCCGACCTGATCGACACCGATGTGGGAACGCAGATTCATTACGGCGAACACCTGACACCCGACCGCAGTTGGCGACTCAACATGGGCTTCGCCTGGCAGCCGGATGAAATTCGCAGGGTTTTGGACAGTATCCCGGGCCTGTACCCACAAGCGGAAGAAAAGCAGTCCGAGTTCAAGATCAGTTATGAAATGGATCCGACCGTCAGCCCCTCAATTCCGGCCTTGAAGAAAATCCTTCGCGAGGCCGGATTGCGCGCCAAGGTTATATTCTCGCTGGGCATGTATCTGGACATCATCCCCGTTCGCGGCGGCAGTGACCTGTCCATGCGTCATGTCCTGTGGAAATGGGGCTTCGCTCCCGAACACGTGCTGGTGGCCGGCGACTGCGGCAATGACGCCGGGATGCTGTTGGGGCGGACATTGGGCGTCGTGGTGGCCAACCACAGCGAAGAGCTCAATCGACTCCGGGGACGCCCCCGCGTGTATTTCGCCCAAGCGGCTCATGCGGGTGGCATCCTCGAAGGAATTGAGTACTATAACTTCCTCGACAAAATTGTGATACCCAATGACGGAAGCGAGTAACGATGGCGCACGACGATATTGACTTCAAAGCCGACCTGACTCTGAAGCGATTGCAGCCCAGCCTGGAGGCCGTCTGGCGTGAAACATTGATCGACGCCCCGCGGCGTCAGGAATTTGAACGACGCCTCCAGGAAAACTGGCGCGATTTGTTTCGATTAATTCATCACCTGTACGCCACGCGGTATGATTTCTTCTACCACGTGGAGCAAATCGTGCAGGCCGCGGCCCACGCCTGGGCCCAACGACCCATGGCGTTGTGTGATCTGGACCGGCGACGCGAAAATGAGCCCGCCTGGTTTCAATCCGAAAAGGTCGTCGGCGGCGCCCTGTATGTGGATCTGTTCAGTGAAAATCTCTGCAAAATGCGGGATCATATTCAATACTTCAAGGAACTCGGGCTGACCTATCTCCACCTGATGCCCCTGTTTGCCGTGCGACCGGGCAAAAATGACGGCGGATATGCCATCAGCAACTACCGTTCCATTGATCCCAAGCTGGGGACGATTGACGATCTGAGGCAACTGTCCGAAGAACTCCACGAGGCCGGCATCGTGCTCGTGCTGGATTTTGTTTTCAATCACACATCCGACGATCACGAATGGGCCCAGCAGGCGCAGGCCGGAGAGCGGGAGTATCAGGAGTTTTATTATATTTTCCCCGACCGGACGGAACCGGAGAAGTATGAACGCACGTTGCGTGAAATTTTTCCGACCGTTCGGCGCGGAAACTTCACCTGGCACGACGGCATGGAGCAATGGGTCTGGACAACCTTCAATAGTTTCCAATGGGATCTGAACTACAACAATCCCGCTGTTTTCCACGCCATGCTGGAGGAAATGCTGTTCATCGCCAATACGGGCGTGGATATTCTGCGTCTCGACGCCGTGGCCTTTATCTGGAAACGCATGGGCACGTCGTGCGAAAATCTGCCCGAAGCGCATCTGCTCATCCAAGCCTTCAATCGCCTCGCGCGCATCGCCGCGCCGGGGTTGGTCTTCAAATCCGAAGCCATCGTTCACCCACAGGATGTGATTAAATACATTTCGGAGTCGGAATGTCAGCTTTCATACAATCCCACGCTCATGGC
>JADFCT010000334.1 GCA_017161665.1 Candidatus Sumerlaeota bacterium | reverse complement strand
CCAGAGGATCTGACCCGTCCCGCGGTCCAGACAATACACGGCCTGAACCATTTCAACGACCGGAGTGGTGGCCTCGGGATCCTGAAGGATCTGGTCCGCCGCCGTAACGAACACATAATCCCCCCACGTGACGGGCGAACTCATCCCCGGCAGATCAATGGGCGTTTTCCATAAGATATTCACATTGTTTTCCACGCTCCACGTGGTGGGGTAGTCCCCTTCATAGGGACAGACGCCCAGATTGTCGGGACCGCGGAAGGCCGGCCAGTTCTCCTGGAAGCGCGATGCCGGCGCCTCATTGGCTTTGGCCAACGCTTCGGCCGTGGGGATCTTGGGACGGAAAACCGACCCCAATCCGAACAGAATCAGAAGGGTCGCCCCGCCGGCGATGCAGACGGCGATCAGCGAGGCCTTGGGAGAAGGAGGGGTATAGGGAGCCAACGGATCGGGGGGCGTCTTGGGTGTCAGGGCCATGGACCAGCGCAAAACCAGGATCATGGCAATGATGTTGAAGAGGATCAGGTAGCCGCCCCACTGGAACTGCCGACGCCGGGCAAAGTAACTCTGCCGCATGTGGGCGTCCATCTCGCGAATTTCCTGACGCAGGGCCTCGTTGTCCGGCGCGTCGGTCAACTGTTTTTGTTTCGCGTCAAAGGCATCAGAGGCCAGCACGCTGAATGATCGCTCCCGGAAATACGTCACGGTCATCATAACGGCCAGAGCGACGGTCAACGCCCCCAGCGCCAGCACAACTCGCCGGGCGGTCTTTCGTTTTTCATGGATTTCCAACGCATTCAACGGCGCCATGCGCAATCGCTCCCTTCCGCTATGAATTGAAACTTCATTTTACGGTCCCCCCCCCGCAGACGACAAGGGGAATATCAAATGAACCGGACGCCGACGCCGGGCGCCTCCAAACCTGTCCGGAAGAGTGGAAAGAAGGATTCTTTGAAAGCATTGAGCCGGCTTCAGTCGGGCGCCCCTCCCGAACCTGTCCGGGATACGCCCCAGGGCGCCGCGAATCGGTGGTCGCCCTTGCAACGGTGACCACAGAAAGAATTGCGGCTTCTATTCGGTGCGCCTGGGCTACAGGTCGGCCGTCGGCTTCTGGCCGGAAGGCTATGAGGAGGGCGTCCCCTGATCGGCGGCGATTTGGCGGTAGATGGCCCGGTATTTTTCGGCAGCCCGTTTCCAGGTGAATTGCTTGACCCGTTCGGCGCCTTTGGCCCGGAGGGCTTCGCGCCGTCCCGCGTCCGTCGCCAGGACCGCCAGCGCCTCGGCGATGCCCTCGACCGAGGTGGGGTCGAACAGATGAACCGCGTCGCCACCATACTCGGGCAGGGTGGTGACGTTGGAGCAGGTCACGGGCGCGCCTTCATAGAAGGCCTCGATCACCGGTAGTCCCGCGCCTTCAAAGAGGCTGGGGATCGCCACGAACTGAGCCAGTCGATACAGCCCCCGCACCTCTTCGGCGCGGACGTACCCCAGGAAACGCGCCTGCCCTTCCAGCCCTCGCTCCACCAGCCGTTGCTCGACCAGCGGCCAGTGATGATTCAGCCGTCCCGAGCAGATGAGATGGATCCGCATTCCGCGCCGATCCCGCAACAGGGCCAGCGCCTCCAGCAAGCGGGCGTGATTCTTGTGGGGGAAGGTCTGGGCCGGATAATAAACGAACGCCTCCGGCAGGTCCAATCGACGCCGAACCGCCTCCAGCTGGTCATTGGACATGGGCCGAACCGCCTCGGTGGGGGCGCCGGCATGGACGACATGCACTTTTTCGGGCGCCAGGCCATATTGGGCGATCAGGTCGTTGCGGACCCATTCGGCTTCCGGGACGACGGCCGTGGCCTCGGCGCATCCGGCCCGATACATGGTTTCGCGCGCCTCGATCTCTTCGGGCAGGAAAAACTCCGGCAGATGCAGGTGCTGGAGGTCATGGGGGTTGTAGAGCATGGGCAGACGGCACCGCACGAACCGCTGGGTGGGAAAGTGAATCATATCCGCGCCCAGGGATTCATAGAATCCATCCGACACCGGGATTTCAACGCGGCCGGCCGACTGCCAGGCCCCTTTCGGACGGCCCCGCAGGCGCGCCAGGAACCGATCCACCGGATCGCGCCAAGGTCCCAGCCAGCGACGCGCGTAGTCCTTCCGACTCCGACGCGGCCCGCGTACCAGCCGCGTATTGCGTCCCACAAAGGGCCGCAACCAGTCCGGCTCCATCCACGGCGCAACAACCAGATATTCTTCATCTCCGTCCGTCAGCTGGCCCAAGCCATAAACCATTCCGGCCACGAATTGTGTCACCCCGCCGGAAATGCCCGAGGGTGACAATTGCGCGTCTATGGCAATGCGAAGGGGCATGACAATTCCTTAACCAATGCGTCGGCAACCGAACCGACCGCGATTCCACTTCCATTCAGTCCACAATCCGAAACCGCTGAAACTCTTCATCACAGGCCCGCATGGCTCGCGCGGGCGCGTCGGTCATGGCGGCCCGGGCAGCCCTCAGACCCATGACGATCGAGTGATCCATGTTGTTGTGGCAAAACAATCCCTGCCGCCCAAAGGGAACGACATTATCGAAATCCGCCAGGGCCTCCAGCAGGCGATGGAGATCCCGCCGGAATCCCCGATGGTACAGGGGATAGGCGTATTCCGTTCGATAGACTAATCCCGCCGGCGGGTCCGCGAAGCCGTCGAAACCCATGCCGCGCAATTCTTCAACGGTCCGACCGATCAAATCGGCATCGGCGGCCTGCCAGTCTGCATCCGCGCCGCGACACGTAATCTCCGCGCAGACCAGGGATTGGCCCGGCGGGGCCATGGACGCGTCAAAGTTTTTGGGCTCGTGGAGACGGTTCAGCCGAATGCCGTCTTCCGGAAAATAAATCCAATGATCAGGGCTCATGCGCTCGCGTTGAATATGCAATCCAATCAGAATCAGGCGCAAGGTTTCCAACGGCGCGGCGGCCGCCTGCATGGCGGTGGCGGCGGCGGGGGCCATGGACGCGAACCATGCCGGCAGGTGGGCAATGGGCGCCGTCGAGAGGACGCAGTCGGCGTCGAAGCGTTCCTCTTTGCCCTCCCGACGGACGATGACCCGTTGGACGGTCCGCCCGGCGCCCTCCAAGCCAACCACGTCGGCCCCGAGAACCATAGCGCCCCCGGCGCGCGTCACATCGTCCGTCAGTTTCCGGACCAGCGCTTCAATACCCCCGCGGAGATAGCGCACCTCGCGCACCGAACGCGGACGGACGGCGCGGAGCAACCCGCCCCGCCCGGATTCCACCCGCACCCGAATGATTTCCGGATCCAGGTCGTCGGGATCGCTTTTCCAGACCTTCCGGAAATAGGGGATAAAAAACGCCTCCGCCAATCGGGCGCCATACAGAGCGCGCAACAGCCCGCCGCATCCCGTATCCCCGGACTCCGCCGGACCGGCGCCGCCCAACCGGGCGCGCAGCAGGCTCAGACCAAACCCCATCGAGCGCAGCGGCATCCGCCGGGCCATTTCCAGAACGGAGGGCGGAAAGCGATACTCACCCCCAAAGGCCAACATCCGGCTTTTGCGGCGTGTGACAACACGCAGCGCCGCGGGCATTTCATCAAAGACGGCCTGCGCTTCCGGGAGTTCCGTATTGATGCGATGGGGACCGATGTCCGTGCGGCGTCCCTCCGACGCCAGCGTAATGGCCAGCCCGCCCGGACGCGCCGCCCGCTCCAGGATGGTCACCGTACAATCGCCCCGGCGCAACAGTTCCCGCGCCGCGGTCAGCCCGGCCAACCCGGCGCCAATGATTACTATACGTTTCATAACCGTTCGCTTAGAGTTGAATACGGCAGTCAGCGGTCAGTCGGCGGCGGCGAGGGCGGCTCGTCGCCCTTCTCGTCTTCCAAAGCCGGCGGGGTTCCGCCGAGAGCCTGCACCAGCGGCCTTAACTCATTCAGACCCGCGCGCGCCCGTTCCAATTGGTCGGTCAACCGCCA
>JADFCT010000333.1 GCA_017161665.1 Candidatus Sumerlaeota bacterium | reverse complement strand
GCAGTTCGATCAAGGTGAAGCCTTGGCTTTGGGGCGAACGGGACGATTGAAGCATTGGTTGCCGCCTTTCTATAAAGGGATGTCAGACAAAAACGGATAATTCTGCCGATTTCACTGTGTCGTATTCTGAAAATCCTGCATAGCCTTCAGGTAGTAAGGGTGTTGGAGCGGTCCTTTGAGAAGGGGATCCTTCACTTGTCGCATCCAATCCATCAATCGCGCCGACAGATCCTTGATGATTGGGTGAT
This sequence comes from Candidatus Sumerlaeota bacterium, assembly GCA_017161665.1. GTDB lineage: Bacteria > Sumerlaeota > Sumerlaeia > JADFCT01 > JADFCT01 > JADFCT01. The sequence goes on along the minus strand of JADFCT010000333.1, from coordinate 3,756 downwards.
AGTGCTCATTGGCGCTCAGGTCATTCAATTCGTACGGGTCGCGTTTGATGTCGAACAACTGGGCGAAGGGACGTGTTTTGTTTGTGGACGCTCGCTCCATATGCTGGGCAAATCGTACGGGATCGACATCGACGGGATACTGGACGGCCCGTCCCTGGTCGAAATACCGGATCAAATGAAAACGATCAGTGATGATACTCCGGGATTCGTTGTCTCGCTTCATGTCGGGCGTATATTGTGAAAAGGCCGCATCTCGGGGGGGGGATGGCGTTTTGCCCTGTAGATAGTCATGAAAACTCACGCCCTCGATGTTGTTGGGGACCGGGCGGCCAATCCATTCGAGAAGGGTGGGGAGGACATCGACCTGGCTGATAACGGAATGAATGGTTTTGCCACCGGTCAGGGCCGTGCCCGGTTGATACAAAATGAGCGGGATCGTGATGCCGGCTCTTCGAATGGACCATTTGGCTCCGGGATAGGGGATACCGTGGTCGGCCGTAAAAACGACGAGGGTGTCTTCGGCCATATCGCTTTGAGCCAATGCGTCGAGCATCTCGCCAACCCGTTCGTCAAAGAAATGAATCGTCGCCTGAAAATCTGCAAGATCCTTTCGCATGGTGGGGGTGTCTTTGAGATAGGGTGGCACAAAGACGCCTTTGCTGGTGTCGGATCCGTTTCGGAAGGGGCGGTGCGTTTCGGTGAATCCGGCTTTGATGAAGAACGGTCGGTCGCTTTTCTTTCTTTGACGCAATTCATCTGCCACGGCACGGCTGGTTTCTTTGGCGTTTTGCTTTGGAGAAAGCACGCGATCGTATCCCAAACGCTCGGGAGGCAGTCCGAGATGCTGTAAGCCAGCCAGAACCGTTTCATAGCCGGCTGCGCGCAACAAAGCGGCGGTATGGACTTCCTCGGGGTTCAGGGACCACCACCACGGCGCATGGGTCAGTCCCATCAGTCCATTGGACTGGGGATAGCGACCCGTGTGGAGACTTCCGCGCGCCGGGGAGCAAACCGGAGTGGTGGCATACATGTTCGCAAAGCGTACGCCTTGCCGGGCTAAAGCGTCAATATGAGGTGTTTGGACCGTCTCGACACCATAACAGCCAAGATGCTGTCCCAGATCGTGCGCCACAATCATCAGAATATTTGGACAGCCAACCGGGACCGCTTGGTTGATTTCCTGGGCTTTGGGCGCAGGGGGAACCGAGGCTGAAGAAAGGAGAGTGGTGGCGCCCAGCGCACGAAGAAAGTGTTTGCGATTCATTGATTTGCCCTTCGATTACTTTTCCCTTGAGACCAGAGCGTCGTGGCCAATGGGCGGCTGAGGCGCCGTTGGACGCAGGCGTAAGGTTTTCTGACATCAAGTGTGGATGGCAGAAGTCGGCAATGTCAAGGGCTTCCCGGACTGCAAATCCGTGAGTTAAGTAAAAGCGCCTTGCCAGAGAGTTCCTGACAAGGCGCTGAATTGAAACGAACCGATTGAGGATTATGACGCTGCCGCATCGACATCGTGGAAGTAACGAAGGAAGCGAGCCAGAGTGGTCTTGAGCTCCCGGCGGTGAACAACACAGTCGATAAAGCCATGTTTTTCAACGAATTCGGCCGTCTGGAATCCTTTGGGCAGAACTTGGCGGATCGTCTGTTCAATAACGCGGGGGCCGGCAAAACCGACCATGCAGCCAGGTTCGGCGATGATCACATCCCCCAGCGAAGCGAAAGAGGCCATGACGCCGGCGGTGGTCGGATGGGTTAGGATCGTGATGTATGGAATGCCTTTGGCATCCATTTCCGCCACCAGGATGCTGGTTTTGGCCATTTGCATCAAGGAGAGAATCCCTTCCATCATGCGGGCGCCGCCGGACACGCAAACCGTGACGACGGGGATGTTTTTCTCGATGCCTTTTTCCATTGAGCGGGTTACTTTTTCGCCGACGACGGAACCCATGGAGCCCATAATGAAATTTGCTTCCATCACGGCGAGCGACAGAGGGTGTCCCTCCACGGTGGCGCAGCCAGTCACGACGGCTTCGTTCATGCCGGTTTTCTTCTGATACTCTTCCAGACGTTCGGGATACTTCTTGCGGTCCTCAAACTTCAAAGGATCGCCCGACCGCAGGTCACTGTCGCATTCCTGAAAACTATCCTTGTCGGTCAGCATGGCGATGCGTTCCCAAGCATCGAGCCGCTCGTGATAGTTGCAGCGTGGACAGACGCGATAGTTTGTTTCATAGTCTTTGATGTAGTTGACGGAAAAGCATTTGGAACATTTATGCACCAAGCCGCCCGGGATGGCCAGTTTTGATTTTGGTGAGCGGATGGTTGAGAAGTTCTGTTTGTTGCGTTTGAACCAAGGCATGGGGAGAAAGTCCTTCGTGCCAGACTATTGCGTAGTGTCCCTTGCCGGACGCCCTACGCGTGAAACGCAGAAAATACTCCGACCCGCCGAGGCATGTCAATCGCAAGAAAGGGGAAGAACAAATCCATTCTCGGTGGGCGTTCCCCCATTTTTCCACAGCGGCTCATGCGCCGAGTTTGTCCTGAGCCAGCATTCGGAGGCCTTTGAGATCCAGTTTCCCCGAACCTAAAACAGGTAATTGTTCGACTTGGAGAACATTGCGGCGATTAGGGATCCAGAGGTTCGGAACATTGGCTTTTTTAAGCAGCATCAGGGCCTTGTCGGGGTCGCCGGCTTCGGGCGTCAGGACCAGAATAATGCGTTCCCCTTTCTTTTCATCGGGGAGCGACGTAACGGCGCAGACCTGCTCGTCAGCCCCCAGGGCCTGTTGCAACATTTCCTCAATTCCGAGATGGGGGATCATTTCGCCGCCGATTTTGCTGAATCGTGACAAGCGGTCCGTTATGACCACAAAGCCGTCATGGTCGATCCGGGCCACATCGCCCGTTACGTACCAGCCGCCACGGATTATTTCGGCTGTCGCTTCCGGTTTTCCCAGATAGCCCCGCATGACATTGGGTCCCTTGACCATCAGCATTCCTTCGCGATCACAGCCCAGATCATGATCCAGATCATTGGGATCGACGATTTTCATCGCCACGCCGGGGATGGGGCGACCGATGGTTCCTGCGCGATGGGCCTTTTCAAAAACACCCCCTTTCTCCACATCCGGCAGGTTGATGCTGGCCACGGGGGACAATTCCGTCGTTCCATAACCTTCACAAGGACAAATGCCGAATTTCTTTTCGAAGGCGGCCGCGATGCGGGGTTTGAGTTTTTCGGCGCCCACAACCACCAGTCGAAGCGAAGCGAACGATTCGGCAGCGATCTTACGAACATATGTCATCAGAAATGTCGGCGTGCTGATGAGGAGCGTGCAGCGATATTTGGACACCAGTTTTCCAATTTGTGTGGCTTCGACAGGACTGGTATGGTAAACCACGCCAATGCCCGACAAGAGAGCCAGCCAGATGGTAACAGAATACCCGAAGGAGTGAAAAAAAGGCAGTACCCCACATAAAATATCCTGATGGGGCGCCGGCTGCAGGACCTGACGACATGAAATCGCGTTGGACAAAACATTGTAATGACTCAGAATGACGCCTTTGGGTTCGCCCGTGCTGCCCGATGAAAACATGATTGTCGCGGGATCATCCATGGTCGGTTCGCGCCGCATGCCGTCTTTCGTCGGTTCGACGGCGATCAGAAACCGAGTGGGTAAGAGCAGGGCCTTCAGGAAAGCGCCGACTTTGGACAGTCGGCTTGCTTGTATGGACAACTCCTCCAGAAACAATAGGCCG
>JADFCT010000332.1 GCA_017161665.1 Candidatus Sumerlaeota bacterium | reverse complement strand
GGCCCGACTGGGAGGGCTGATTCAGGGAAACGAAAATTCCATGGATTACCTGAAGAGCGCCCTGCCGACGACGAAAAAGATCCTGGATGTGACGGCCCAGTCTGTCCAGGGGCTCTTCATGCGCCTTTGGGGCGGGGTCAATTCCATCATCGCCTTGGGAGTCATGTTGGTTTTTACAGTGATGATCAGTTTTTACTTCGTTATCGATTTTAATATGTTCGGCTATTTTGTTCAGGTCATGGTCCCCATTAAGCATGAAGAACGCTTTTTCGACGTTCTGGGAAAAATCGATCAGGCCGTGGGCGGATTTCTGCGCGGCCAGTTTATTGTGTGTTTGTGTGTCGGCGCCATGGTCACGACGTTTCTCCTCTTCCTCGGCCTCCACACGCCCGCGTTGGGAAAGTACTGTGTCTTGATCGGAATGGTGGCGGGTTTTGCCAACATCATTCCATACCTTGGGCCCATGTTGGGCTTTGCGCCGTCTGCTTTGATCGTCCTCTTCGCTGGAGGCGGTGATGTCAGCTGGGAGTATCGACTCGTCGGCTTTTTGCTGGTCTGTTTGATGTCGGCCATCGTTCAGGCGGTGGAAGGATTTATCCTTCAGCCCTATGTGGTCGGCGGCGCGAGCAATCTTCACCCCCTCGTCGTCATGCTGGCGCTGATCGTAGGCGCTCAGTTCGGTTTGGGCGGCATGATTGTGGCTGTGCCGGTTGCGGCCATGGTCCGAGTGGTAGTAAAAGAACTCTGGTGGGACGCCAAAGTGCGCGCGGATAAAGATGAACATGCCAAAGAGGCGGCCGAGTTGACGGAGGAGGGCGCGGAGACGTAGTCGCCCCCATATTTTCGGCAAGCTTTCCAACCTGACGCCGACCCTGTTTGAGCGCCAATGCGTAGACAGCGGCGCCGGATGGCAGTGACTGGAGGAGGAGACCGGCAATGAAGACTGAAGGCAAGGGCAAAATCGAAAAATTGATGATGGGCTTAATCCTGTTTTGCGCCTGCGCAACGGTGGGACGAGCCGTGGAAGCAACCGTCCAGGAGGACGTCAAAACCGCGGCGGAAGTCAAAACGGCGTTAACGCGTAATATTGTCTATGAGCCTGAATTTGACGCGCAGGGGTATTCCACACCCGAAACCTCAAACCATATTTCACTGCCCACGGTCACTTTCGGCTTGAACTCGGCCGACCTGACACCGATGGCCACACAACAGTTGGATCAGGTGGTGATCGCCTTGAGTGAACTGACGGCTGCTGCGGGGGGTGTCCCACCGCGGGTGGTGGTCGAGGGACACACCTGTGATCGGGGCGCGGCGGAATACAATCGGCGACTGTCCCTGCGGCGGGCGCAATCGGTCTTGCAATATCTCATGGCCCGTGGCTTGCCGGGGGACATGTTCCAGGCCCGGGGATGGGGCGAGGAACGTCCGGCGGCGCCGAATATCTCGGAAAGGTATCGCGCCCAGAATCGGCGGGTGGATTTTACGCTGCTGCGCCATGAATCCGCCTGGGGTGGCGGAACGCGAAATCTGGCTGAGGGCGTGACTCGTGAGCGCGCGTTGCTGGACGTGACCTTTGAAGCGGTCAAACGAAACTCGGGAGATCGCGTGCTCCAAAACAGCGCCATTCGCGCCCTGAGCGCCGGTGATCGGTTCCGGATCACTTTTGAAGCCCTCAAGGGATGCCATGTTTATGGATTGCAATTCGGCGCCGATGAGACGGTCGGCTGGCTCCTGCCTCTGGCGGACGACGGTGAAGAACCGGAAACCGGCCTTTGGCATTATTTCGGCGACAAGCGCGTGATGCCTCGGGTAGGCAGTTATTATACACTCGATGCCGCCACCGGCAAATTCGCCGTGTATATCATTGCGGCGCCTGAACCGGTCAAAGATCTGCAAAAACTGGAAGCGATTATCGCCGAAGCCGGAACGGAACTGACGGCGGAAACCTTGGAAAAGGAACTCGGCAATCCGGCCGTCGAACTGCATCAAATCGTTGTCGATCAGCGATGAAAGCCCATGGATCAGATCTTTTTCAAACTGGTCGCCTTGTCCGCAACGGCCATGGACTCGCCGTTATCGAAATCAATGACCAGCATGATGCGCCCGCCTTGGGCGCGAAGGATTTCCTGTACGACGCCCGCTCCCATGACGGCATGTTTGACACGGTCTCCTTGGGTATAAGCGCTTCGGTTGGAGGAAGACTGTGTTTTGTCGAACACGCTCTTTCGCTCCATGGGTTTTCGCTTTCGTGACGGAATGCGGCCAGGCGTTACATCCGCGAAAAGATTGATGCGATCGGGCGTGATGGTTTCGTCAAATTCATCGACCAGCGCGGGCGGAATTTCCTGGAGAAAACGGGAAATCGTCCCATAAACATTTTGACCAAAACGATAACGCGAGTCGGCCCGGGACAGGTACAGATAATCCTGCGCGCGCGTGACGCCAACATAAAACAACCGACGCTCCTCTTCGAAGCCCCCCGTCTCCTCAATGGATTGCGTGTTGGGAAAGATGGGCTCTTCCACGGCGACCATAAACACCACCGGAAACTCCAACCCCTTGGCGCTGTGAAAGGTCATCAGCGAAACCGCGTCATCTTCTCCCATCTCATCCACCGATGATTGCAGGGTGATCATTTCCAGGAAATCGGCCAGGTCGCCCGTCTGGTGTTCCGAGTGAAATTCCTGAATGACGGTGCGCATTTCTTCGATATTTTCGATACGCATCTTGACTTCAAAATCGTCGGGATCACCGAGTTTATCGATGGTTTCCGTATCCGCCAGCACCGCCTCGAACAATTCGGGCAGCGTGACCTTCTGTTCCCGTTTGGCGCGCCACCCGTCGATCATGTCGCGGAAGGCCGTTAACTTTTGGGCGGTGGCCCCTTTGAGGTCCTGGGTTTCCATGCCGACTTTGATGGCCTGAAAGCATGAAACGCCATAGCGGTCGGCAATCGCCTGAAGCGTCTGGATGCTCTTTTCGCCCAGCCCCCGTCGAGGACGGTTGATGACGCGCAGGAGATGAATCGAATTGTTGGAATTGTGAATCAGTCCGAGATAGGCGAGCAAATCCTTGATTTCGGCACGGTCATAAAACCGCAGTCCGCCCACAATCCGATAGGGAACATTGCATTTGCGGAGTTGATCTTCAAAGGGCCGGCTCAAGGAATTGGCGCGATAAAAAATGGCCATGTCTCGAAAGGGATAACCGTTCGAATGGTGAAACAGGATCCGTTCGACGACCATGGCCGCCTCATCGTTGGCCGTGGGAGCGACCATAATCCGTGGCTTGTCTCCCTGGGCGCGACCGGTCCACAGATTTTTGCCCAAGCGCTGGGTGTTGTTGACGATGACCTCGTTGGCCACAGACAAAATCGCCTGCGTGGAACGGTAGTTCTGTTCCAATCGAATGACGCGGGCTTCGCTGAATTGCTCCTGAAAATCGAGCAGATTCGAGACCTCCGCCCCGCGCCAGGAGTAGATGCTTTGGTCCTCGTCCCCGACGACGCACAAATTGCGATGCTCACGAGCCAGACATTCCACCAGCTTGTACTGAACGTAATTGGTATCTTGATACTCATCGACCAGAATATAGCGATACCGCTGCTGATATTCCGACAATGTCTCCGGCGACTCCTCGAAAAGCCGGACGACATATCCCAGCAAGTCATCAAAGTCCAGAGCGTCGTTTTCCTTCAGTCGCTTTTCGTAGAGCTGAAAGATCTCGCCGGCCATGCGTTCCCGTTCTGTCTCCGCATTGCTCATGAAATCCGCTGCGCCCAGTAGGCGCATTTTCGATTGACTGATAATCGCGGCGACGGTGGTGGGATGAATTTCCGTCTTGTCGATGTCCAAGGTCTTCATACAGTCCTTGATGATGGCGTTCTGATCGCTTTGGTCGCAAATCGTGAAGCTGGAGGCCAGCCCCAGCTTATAGGCTTCGCGACGGAGCAGACGAGCGCAGGCCGAGTGGAAGGTGGAAATGTGGAGCGACGGTCCGGGATCCTCACCAATGAGT
>JADFCT010000032.1 GCA_017161665.1 Candidatus Sumerlaeota bacterium | reverse complement strand
CGTCCGGGGGATGTTCCTCAATCAGGGACGTGTGCTCGATCGGGTTCATGAAATCCGGGACAACGCGGGCGCGGCCGCTCGCGCTATTCAGCGCAATGACCTGGACGCCGTGGGGCGGGTCGTCGCCGAGAGTTGGCGGCTGAACCAGGCCCTTGACGCGGGGACCAATCCGCCGGCCGTTCAGGCCATTCTCGACCCCATCGCCGATTGCCTTCAGGGATGCAAACTGGCCGGCGCCGGCGGAGGCGGCTACATGCTCCTCATGGCCAAAGACGAGGAAGCCGGGCGACGCATTCAAAAGCGCCTGAAGGAAAATCCCCCCAACCCCCGCGCCCGCTTCGTGGACCTGACCCTATCCAAAACCGGCCTGGCCGTTACGAAAAGCTGATGGAAAGGGCCCTCACTCTTCCGCTTCCTCTTCCACCGCCGCTTCCTCCTCGCGGGTGATGACGGCTTCGACCTGGGCTTTTTCCAGGTAGGCGCTGATTTTCTGGAGGGTTTCGGCCATTTGCTGATCGTTCAGGATGATGTCGGGGATTTCAAATTCCTCTTCCGTCTGGGGCAGGGTAAAGAGGATCCATTTTTTTCGGTTGTCATCCAGGCGGGAGCCTTTGAGGTTCAGGGCGCGGTATTTCATCAACAGGTGGGACAGGACGAATTTGGCCGGCTCGTCCACCGGTTCATTGGATTTCATCAGCGCGCTGAAGAGGCCCAACAGGATCGTGTTGCGTTCCTGTTTGGACATTTTGGGCGTCGCCGGCGGGGCAGGGCGCTTGGCGAGCCAGAAGGACAGGTAGTCTGCCTTGGCCACCTGGGCCCAGCACTCGCGATGATAATCCGATCGGCGCAGTTGGGAATCGCTCCGGGCCTCGTCCTTGTCTGCCCCTGCTGAAGAATCGTCCGGCCCTTCGTGGCTTTCCGCGGTGTCCGTTCCGCCTTCCCCTTCATTGGGGGAAACATCCACCAGCACGGACAAGTGTTTGGATTCTTCTTCCAAGGATTGACCGCACAGGGCGCAGACAGCGCCGGCCTTGGTAATCGACAGCAAACGATCCTTCTCAAACTGCATGGCGGGGCGACTCCTGATGGTAACTGTATTGATTTATTTTTGGGGGGGCGCTTGCGCCCATGTCCCGTATCAAACGGGAGAGAGGATACCCGTGTCCGGAGAGGGAATCAATGCCTGCTTTGGCGGATTTGCATCAGGGAGGGAAGGCCGCGAAAGGGCAACAGCGCCGCCGGCGACGCCGCAAGGTCTTGAAGTGATAACCGGATTCAGTGCCTTCGGAATAATCCGGTCGGCATCCGCACCATGTTTTTGACACGGTCCAGAACGCCCACGCCGGGATCGTTGAGGATGAGTTGATCCACATCGATCGCGGGGCGTTTGAATTGGATGCGCAGGCGTCGCTCGTCCATGGGTTCGAATTTGATGTCGCCGGCCGAGGTCGGGAACCATTGGCCGGCCAACCGGGGATCGAGGGTTACCCATTCCGCGCGCTGGGTTGCGGGCAAGGGCAGCCAGACTTCCACATGTTCCTCGTCCGGGTCCACGTCCTCAACCAGGATATCCGGAGCGATCATCCGCACATCCACTATTGGTTTCGCCTGGCCCCTGGGTGTGGTTCGGCGCATCAGATAGAGGGATTGCGATATCCGTTCCGGCGGGGCCCAGGTGAATCCATTTTCCAGCGTCGCCAGTCGTTCCATCACGGCAAAGCCCACGTGTTCTCCCCCCGGAGCAAACCATTCCGGCTTCAACTCAATCAGAACGGGTTTTCCGATAAAGGCGTCCACCAGCGCCTGTTCGGCTCCACCGGATTTCAGCGTTCGCACGATGGGATAGGCGGGGCCGTAGTCCGTTCCGGCCGATAACAGGGCCGGCGCCAGGTCATCCAATCCTCTCTTTGTCGGCCGGGCTTCGTTCGCCGGTGTTTCACCGATCAGCATTCCATAGCCATATTCCAAGAGGTCGGGTAGGTGGGACGGGTGCCATGTGCCGCCGGGGGCGACCATGACTTTGCCCCATGCCGCCTTGGCTTTGCGTCCGAATTCGGTCATGCGCCGCAGGGCCTGGGGGATCGCCCGTTTTGAAGCGCCCCCCATCTGTCGGGACACCACTTCGGCTTCAACGGTGACCACGGACGAGGCCTCTTTGGTTTCGGCGGCCTCCTCTTCCTCCGCCGAAACCGAGGCCAGTTCGTCCGTGGCGCCGTCGTTTCCGTAAGCTACGACGGACAGATGCTCAGCATGTTCGCGCAACAGTTTCGCGGCCACCGGTTCGAAACGGGCGAATTCGACCGGGGGCAGGGCCAGGCAGACATGCAAACCCAGTCGGTGCGTTTCTTCCACCACATCTCGCAAGTCCACATGGTCGATCCGGTGGGCCAATCGGGCGTTGGACCAGAGAAAGGCGGCATGTGTCGTGGGTTGGCGCCAGCACGTTTCGCCGAACAGGCCGCGCACGAAAATCAGCAACGGGATCACGCGAATCGCGCGCTCTGGTGTCAGCCAGGCCGTCAGGCCTTCCTCGCCATAGGCTTCGTCGGGCGGAGGGGTCGTCAAAACGTAAACGGAGCCTTCCCCGACGCGATATTGACCAAAAGCCATGGGGCCGCCGATTTTCGGCAGGCCGGGCGTGATTAATGGAAAGGGGGCCGAAGGGCCTCTGGAACTTTGCAGATAGGAGTCCTGCCCCGGACGGACTTTGCCCAGATGGGTTCCCGTCAGGGCGCCGGTCCAGTCCGGTCGTTTCTGTGTAAAATAGTATGCTTCCTCCAGGCTTTCGTCCGCTCGGGTCAGCGTGACTTGCGCATTGAGGAGATCGCCCAGCCAGTCGGCGCCTCGGGCCACTTCCGGTTGAATGGAGTGCAGGAAAAAGGTGGCCTGGCTCGTTCGCTCCACGAATCGCTTGAGCCGCAGTCGCTGATCGCCGGACAGATGAATGAATGTCCCGGCGCCCATGGCAAGGCAGGGACGCCCTTGCCGGTTCAGGACTTCCAGAATCTCGGGCAAGGTGATCTGATCCAGATCGAATGTCTCGGAGTTTACGCCATAAAACGCAGCCACGTCGATCAGAGCCTGATCACACGCGCTGCCCGCATAGCGATGCGTGATAATGGTCAGCCGGTCCGGTTCATTCATACAAAGACTCTTCGCGTGGCGGTTTTGCGAGAACGTTTTGCCGTGAGACGCCCTCATCACCATGCCATTCAGCGTACCCGCGCCTCCCAGAAGGCGCAACCCCAAATGAGGGGCCGTGCCCGGCTTGCCACCGCGGGTGATGCATCGTTGGTCGTGAGGGGAGAGGCGTGAAAAAGGGGGGCGTTAAATGGAAAACGGCGCGGAAGAAGCCCGCGCCGTTAATGCGTTCCGATTTGTCTCCCGGGCAGGGGGCTTTCCCGGGCATTGATTGGCCGTCTTGTTTATCCGACCGGATCCATTTCCGTGCGGCAGACGATGCAATACTCGGCATACGGCTTGGCCTGCATCCGATCGAATCCGATATTTGCCGAGCAACGACGGCATTTGCCATAGGTCTTGGCGTCGATTCGCTTCAAGGCCCATTCGATTTCCTCCAAACGGGCGGATTCAATCTGACGTTGAGCCAGGGCCAGATTCAGCGACTGATTGTCGCTGGCGTAGTCTGCCTGATGAATGGAGTAACTTGAGCGACTCCGCTCGCCGTCGCCATTGCCTTGCGAAATGGATTTGGCATCCAGTTCCCCGATAAATGAGAGGATGCGATCCCGCTCGGCAATCAGGAATTCCTTGAGGGTCTTTTTTTGTTTGGCCGTCAGGCTGGGATGCGAGACTCTGGGGATTTTCTTGTTCGTTGTCTGTGCCGGTCGGGCAGGCGTGGCCTGGACGACTTTCTTTGGAGCGACGGCCTTCTTGCCGACGGCTTTTTGGGGAGCGGCCTTCTTGACAACGGCCTTTTTGACAACGGCCTTCTTGACAACGGCCTTCTTGGCGGCTTTTTTCGCAGTTTTTGGAGCGGCTTTTTTCGTCACAGCCTTTTTGGGCGTGGTCTTTTTGGGGACGGCTTTGGCGCCCGCTTTCTTCACTGTCGATTTAGCGGTGGCAGCCTTGGTGGCTTTCTTTTTTGTACTATTTTTGTTTGCTGTCGCCATTACGATGAATCTCCCTACTCACTGGATGAGGAAAAGCAGAACACTTTCAGCAGGAGCAGCCGCATAAGATCAAGAATATCAACATTCTGCGCGCAGATTTTTATCATGCCCTCAAAACGAGAAGAGATTGTATGGATCGCGCTTTTTCAAGTCAAACGAAATTGAGGGGGCTCTGCGTCTTTTATCGCGGAAGGGCGGACTGGATCGAATCTCTGCTTTTTCGCCGATTATTGTGCCTTTGCCAGAACGTCTTCGGGGGCCGGGCGGTCTGGTTGGGAGGGCTTCAGGAAATCGGGAGGATAGAGTTTAAAGTATTCTTCCAGCCATTCTTTGCAGAGCGGGGCCGCAAAATCGCCACCGTGTCCCACCTTGTCGGTCATGGCCAGAACGGCGATAATGGGATCTTCCCGGGGGGCTAAGCAGACGAACCAGCCGTTGGTGACCGCCTGTCCGCCTTTTTCGGCGCTGGAGGTCTTGCCGACGGCGTTCCATTCCTTTGGGAATTTTTGCTTATGGGGGCGCTGGCGCGACTCCACTTCATAGGCGGTTCCATCTTTCTCATTGATCACCCGCCAGAGACCTTCCATCAGAATTTCACGCCAAAGCGGTTGCAGATGAATCGAAACCGATGTGGTCTGGTCGTATCGTATGCCTTCCGATGGATCGATCCGGTTTTCAATTCGTTCCACCACCCGGGGCTGGACCAGATAGCCGCCATTGGCGATGGCCGAATAGGCCCGGAGCACTTGGAGCGGGCTGACCTGAACCTTTCCCTGACCAATGGCCGCATACAGGAGTTCCCCGCGGCCGGGACCGGTCAGATTCGGGAAGGGGCGAACGGTTTCCGTCGTCACGCAGTCGATGCCCGTTGGCAAGCCAAAGCCCAAATCGCGCGCGGCCTCGGAGAAACGCTCCGCTCCCAGGTATTCGTTGACGATGGTATAGAAATAGACATTACAGGATTTCTGGATTGCATCGATCAGGTTGACGTCGGCGTGAGTGCCGTCGCATCGGTAGGGGGTATTCCAGCCCTTGATATAATAATACTTGCGGCAGTTGACGGTCATTTCAGGATCGAATCCATTTTTTAAAAAACCATAAGCGCCCACGAGTTTAAAGGCCGAGCCGGGCATATCATAGGCGAAGATTTTGCTGACACGCATGGGGGAATCGCCCGTATCCAGTGTGTTCGATGGGGCGAGCGGATTATAGTCCGGATAACTGATCATGGTCAGAATCCGTCCGGTCTTCGGTTCCATAGCGATCAGACATCCCCCGGACGGCTCGGCGGGAAGGTCTTCTTCTTTTTGTTTGTATGTGTCAACAATGTTTTCGAACCAGGTGGTGGGTTGCTTGCGTTGTATCGCCTGCGCCAGGGCTTCTTCCAATCGGGTCACTTCTTCGGCAAGGAATACCCGATAGTCTTCCAGAATTTCTTTGAGCCGCACCGTCAGTAGGTCGCGTCCTTTGGCTTGGAGCCGGGCGTCAAGGGTCAGATAGAGGTCTCGGCCCGGCAGCGTCTTGTCGTCCGTTGTCCAACTGTCCACCACGCGGCCAACACTGTCCCGGCGCTGTACGACGGTTCCCATTTTTCCGCGGAGCCGGGACTCATAGACGCGTTCCAAATTTCGGGCGCCGATGCGATCTCGCAGCGTATAACCCGGCAATAAATTATCTTTTTCCTCAAAATAGGGATACGGGCGCACATATCCGATCAGATGAGAAAACAAGGGGCCTGTGGGATATTCGCGCTCGAAGGTGACTTCATAACTCAAACCCGGCAACATGCCGATTCGTTCCAGAATGGGCATGGCTTCCAATTGACTCAGGCCTTCCAGGCCCGGGAAATCCACATGTTGTCCCCGAATACGCCGATAAACCATTCGCGCGGATTGGGACGTGTAGTCCTGTCCCGTGAGGGTTTCCAGTTCTGTGACCGTTCGTTCCAGATCCGATCGGGGGATCTGAAAGGGTGTGCCATAGAAGTTGTAGATCAGCCGATCGGTGGCCAGATCTTGTCCCTGGTTGTCATAGATAACCCCGCGGGGGGAATCGACCAGCACCTCGCGATGGATGTTGCGTTTGGACCAGTCTTCCAGGTCTTCGCCTTGGATGATGTTGAAATAGAAGACCCGGGCCAGAACCAGAGCCGGGAATATTAAAAACAGACATTGTAGTTGATAAATCCGGGCGCGCAGTAAGGAATTTTCCTCTGGCGTCGCGGTCATTTCGCTCTGACTCATCATTGTGTTCCTGTTATTTCGGCTCCCGGCATCGCAAGGGCCTCCATAAGCCTTTCATTTGTGCACGCATATTGCTAGAATAATGCCAAGATGTTTTTTCAGCCCTTCGAAGGATGGATTTTCGGGGATAAACTCAAGGCCGTCAACCGGAAAGGCTCTGATGGACGCATCCCGTTCTCCTTTTCCCCTGCCGGGCGGTTTCTTCGGCCCGGAAGGCGTCCGGCGCATTCGCGATTGCGTAAACGGGGAAACGAGATTGGTTTTCGGCGGCAGCCCCTTTCGCGTCCACGCAAGAATCGGTTGACTCCCTTCGCTCGGCTGGTCCATACAAACAGGCGGGTGCGGTCTGCCATGACTCGCCCCCAAGGAGACAGGAACGAATGAATACCCCCTTTCGGACATGCTTTTATTTCTTGGGCGCCTTGGTTCTCTGCGCGGCGCTGTTGGCGGGATGCGCCACGACGACACCGGTGACGGTCCATCAGTACAATCAGGACGGAATGCCCACGATCCAAAAGCGCTATGCGAAATATGTGGCCGCTGACTGGGTCCATCGCTGGCGCACGAAGGCCTATCGGGAAGCCGACGACGCGGACTTCCATCGCCGGCGTCTGTCCCAAGACATGTTGGCCATTTTGAACGAAAATGGTCGGCCCGGGCTGATCCGCTACCCCTTTAAATCCCGGGGGAATGAGCTGGTCAGCGAATGGGTTTATCCCGACATGCAGTATATGGCGCAGTTCGTCCAGGGGTTGATTGTCTATGAAGGTCCCCTGACCGATTATGAGCGGACATTGATCCAGTACGGTTATCCCAATGGCGTGACGGAGGTCTCCCGTGGCGGAGGCGATCAGTTTGTCCACTGGACCTATCGCGACTGGGGCCAGACGGCGTCCAAAGTCTTCGCGTTCAATAACGACACCTATTGCTACGACACACAATATCGGTAAGCGGGGGAAGGCGCGATCCGCGCAGGATGCGCCGGATTCAACATACACCAAACTCGGAAACATAGAGAAACAGGGCCGAAAAACATGAATCAACGATCGTTACTTCGCGTCGCCGTCTCCACCCTGGCGGTGATGACACTCTGGCTTGGCGCCTGTCAACAGACGACGTCCGAACAGGCGATGCGTCAAAAAGCCTTGAAGTTCATCGACAGAGCGGATCGGTACTTCGATCAGGGCAACTACTATTTGGCCGTCGAATACTATCATAAATCCATGGATTCGTATCCGCTGCCCGGCGCCTTCTATGGTTTGGGGCGTTCGCATTTAGAGCAACAGGATTACGATAGCGCCTACTACTATTTCAGCCAGGCTGCCGCCGCCAGCCCCTCGAACTCCAATTTCGCAAAAATGGCCCGTCTGGCTATGGATCTGAAAGACACGCCACCGGCGACCGAATCGCCCGTTCGCGTCGCCCAGGCCAATCCGACACCACTGCCGGCGGTTCCCGAAACACCACCGCCGCCCCGCGAAGAGATCCTTGAACCGACTGTGGAGCCGGTCCAAATCGCGCAAGTGGATATCAGGCCGACGCCTCCGACGCCGCCACAACCGACACCACCCAAGCCAACACCACCCAAGCCAACGCCTCCGAAGCCGACACCGCCACAGCCGACACCGCCACAGCCGACGCCACCACAACCGACACCCCCCAAGCCGACGCCCGAACCGGTTGAGCCAACGCCTGTGGTGGTTATTGCCGTGGAGCCGACGCCGGTCGCTCCCACACCGCCGCCGCCGCCACCACCCACGCCGCTTGAGCCGGTTGTGGTCGCTGCCACGCCGCCGCCACCTCCGACGCTGGTTGTTGTCATAGGGCCGACGCCGGAGCCGACGCCTGTGATTGTGGAACCGGCGCCGGAAGACCTGCGTCCGGAAAAACTTGAGATCACGGAGTTGTTCCCGGAGCCGACGCCGGAGGCTGTGGCCATGGCGCCAATTGTGTCCACACCCGAGCCGACGCCGGAGCCAACGGAGCCGCTGGATCTGGATTCCATTTCTCGGATTTTGTTCAAGCCGCGTCCGGCCGCCGTGTCTTCCGCCCCCGCGCCCGGCGTGGCGACTCCGGCGCGCAATACGGACATTGCCATGCAGTCGCCCGAATTTTATATTCAAAACGGCGACGCGTATATGGAGCGGGCCATGTATCATGAAGCCGTGACCGAGTACTTACAGGCGAAGATCAAGGCGCCTCAAAACATCGACATCAGCATCAAGATCATCGATGCCTGGAGCGCCATGGAACGGGAGGAAAAGGTGGATGAAGAACTTCGCCGTATGCGAATCGAGTTTCCCAACCGTCCGGAACCCTGGCATCAATCGGGCCGCTTCCACCATAAAAAAGGGGAATATGAACAGGCGCTGGAGTATTTCAAGAAGGCGCTGGAGATCGCTCCCGGTTATACCAATTCGTACAATAATCTGGGCGCGACCTATAGTGAGATGGGCAAATATGAACTGGCCGAGAAGGCTTTCAATTCGGCGCTGGCCACGGATTATGATAACTACACGGCTCACCGGAACCTGGGGCTTTTGTATGACGAATATTTGCAGGATCCCACAAAAGCCAGTTATCATTATCAGCGCTGTCTGGCCATTGGTGGCAAAGATGACGCGTTGATTCGCGGATGGATGGAGGAACTTCAGGGCGGCGGCATCGGATCGGAGTGATTCGGGCCGTCGCGGCATCCCATCATGGCAGATGACTTCAAACAGTTTATCGATAACATCCGAAACGCCGCCGACATTGTTGAAGTTGTGGAGTCATACAACATTGAGCTCAAGCGTTCTGGCGCGGGCTTGAAGGCCTGTTGTCCGTTCCATAACGAAAAGACGCCTTCCTTCAACATCAATCCGGCCCGACAGAGTTACAAGTGCTATGGATGTGGCGAAGGGGGCGATGCGATTGCCTTCGTCATGAAAATGGACGCCATGAGTTTCCGTGAAGCCACGGAAATGCTGGCCAACCGATACAATATCCCCATCCCGCAATTCCGAAAGACCCAGAGCGACGAGGAAACCCGTCGGCGGGAGGCGCAGTTTTCCGCCATGGAAACGGCCACCCAGTTTTTTTGCAATCATCTGACCAATCCCAAAATCCAAGCGGCCCGCCCGGCTCTGCAATACCTTCAGCAGCGCGGAACGACCAAAGAAGTGGCTCACCAGTTTCGGATCGGTCTGTCACCGGACAACTGGTCGGGCTTGCTGGATTTTGCCACCCAGCACAATCATTCCATTGAGACCTTGCTTAAGGTCGGCCTGATCCAGGAGCGCTCCCGTGGGGAGGGGTATCGCGACCGTTTCGTTGGTCGGCTGATGTTTCCCATCTGGGACGCCCAGGGACGGGTGGTGGCCTTTGGCGGGCGCGCCATGGAGGCGGGCGCGGAGCCGAAGTATCTGAACTCACCCGAAACACCCCTCTATAAGAAGTCACAAACGCTCTATGCCTTTCACTTCGCCCGCAAGGAGATCAACCGCCGTCGCGAAGCCATCATGGTTGAGGGGTATTTTGATGCGATCGCCCTCCATCAATATGGCTTTCAAAATGCAGTGGCCTCCTGTGGTACCGCCCTGACCGATGAACAGGGGAAACTGTTGCGACGCCTGTGTGACAATGTCCTGTTTCTCTATGATGCCGACGCCGCCGGCCAAAAGGCCATGGCCCGGGGTTGCGAAATTCTGATGAGCCATGACTTCGGCATTCGGGTGGCCACCTTGCCTGAGGGCGAGGATCCCGACAGTTTTCTCGTTAAGAATGGCGCGACGGCCTTTGAGAATTATATCAAGGAAAAGGCTCGGGATTTCTTCAACTTCCTCGTGGATCACTATCGCGCCCAAGAAGACGATGCCTCGATCCATGGCCGCATCCGCGTTGTGGAGGCTTTGGCGTCCATCATCGCCAAAGTCCCCAACGTCATTGCGCGCAATGAATACATGCGCCGCCTGGCCTCCCAACTGGGCCTGCGCGAGGGGGATGTGCAAACGTTTCTGGCTCAGCAGAAGGCCCGTCAGGAGGAAAAAGAAAAACAGCGCCGCGAATGGAAACGCGCCCGTGAACAGGCGACGCCTCTCGGTTCCCATTACGAGTCGCAACCCGACGAGTACGCCGGCGACGACGAGTATGTCCCGCCTGTCGAGATGATTTCGCGTGTGGCCGCTCAAGAAGGCGATCCCTATCAGGCATGGGAACGCCATTTGTTGTGGTTCGTGATTCACTCTGTCCCCGCGCGCGATGAAGCTGCCGAACGACTCAATCCCGACTGGATTCATCATCCCCATATTCGGATCCTGGTCGAGCACGCCATCGACTCGGAGGAGCGGGAATTCAAAACACTGCCCGATATGCTGTCGCTGGCCAACGGGCCGGAACAGGAAAAACTATTGGCCGACATCGCCACGTCCGCAAAAGAGCGCGAAGCGGGCTATCACTATGAGGAACTGGATCCTGTGGCGACGACGCGCGAACTCGTCAGCCGGTTGCATCGGACGCACCTCAAGCATATTCAGGACCAGGATCGCCGGGCTCTCGAAAACGCCCAGGAACAACGGGCCGATGACGACGTGCGGCGTCTGGCCACGGACATCCACGATCATTGCAAGAATCGCGTGCAAATCCTCAACCGCGAATACAATCCCTTGCCGCAATGGGATGATGTTTCATGACGGCTCGCTCGGCTTCCATGTCGCCTCGCGCAAGGCGGCCACTTCGGGAGTGCGGTCATCCGAGTCGCCCAGTTCGTCCTTCAGTCGCAGGAGTTCGGCTTTGAGGTCTTCTGCGATCTTCTTATAGGCCGGTTCCCGAAAGACGTTTTTCAATTCCTGGGGATCCTTTTCCAGATCGTACAACTCCCATCCCGGTTTTGAGGTTTGCTTTTCGGCGCCCTTCATTCCCAGCGGCAATCCATAAAAGAAAATCAGTTTATGCTGCCGCGTGCGCACGCCATAATGGGCCGGGCGGCTGCAATGCATCCAGTAGCGATAGTACATGGACTGCCGCCATTTGACATCACAGAGTCCGGCGAGTAGATGTCGGGCATTGCGTCCCTGGATGGAGGCCGGCAGTGCCGAGACGCCCCCATAACTGAGGAACGTGGGCGCAAAATCGGTGTTCAGGATCAGGTCCTTCCGAACGGAACCGGCGGGAATCTCCCGGGGGTAGCGGGCCAGGAACGGCATACGCAGCGACTCTTCATACATCCAGCGCTTGTCGATATAGCCGTGTTCTCCCAGATACAGGCCCTGGTCGGAGGTATAGACCACGACCGTGTTCTCGGCCAGGCCTTCCGTGTCCAGATAGTCCAGCAGGCGCCCGACGTTTTCGTCGATGGCCGCCACACAGCGCAGATAGTCGCGAAGATATTTCTGATAACAGGCCCTGATCTGTTCTTTCGGTGAAAGGCCTTCCACGTTGAGTGGACCGGTTGGATAATTGGGCGCCGTCATCCGTTGCAGGTGGATGCCCTCGACGCGGAAACCGTATTCGCGCGAGCCGTCCGAGCGATGGCTGAGGTCCTCGAACAGACTCGGTGGCTCGGGGAAGGTCACGCCGTCGTACAACGGCTCATTCCGTTTCGGATACTGCCAGGGCGCATGGGAGTTCTTGAAATGGGTCATCAGAAAGAACGGTTTCGTTCGATCGCGCGCCTGAAGCCATTCCAGGGAGCGATCCGTAATCACGTCGGTTGAATAGCCCTTGAGCCTCCGGCGGCCTTTATCTTTGGCGGTCATGACGGGATCGAAATAGACGCCCTGTCCCGGCAGGACATCCCAGTAGTCGAATCCGGCCGGTTGACTTTGGAGATGCCATTTGCCGATCAGGGCGGTTTGGTAACCGGCGGCCCCCATCCAGTGGGCAATATGGGGGCGGTTGGGATCGATGGCGTCGTTCAGCGTATAGACGCCGTTCCGGTGGCTGTATTCGCCGGTCAGGATGGTGGCGCGACTGGGCACGCAAATCGAGTTGACGCAAAAACAGTTGTCGAGGCGAACCCCTTCGCGAGCGAGGCGGTCGATATGGGGCGTGCGGACATGCGCTTTGAGCAGGGTGGCATAGGCTCCGATGGCCTGACAGGTGTGATCATCGGCCATGATGTACAGAATATTGGGCCGAGAGGTTGCCGACATCGGGTCTCCGGGATTGTCCAGCGGTCGGGCCGACGGGGCCCCGACCACAGAGCCCGTTGTCGCCGCTGCCCATAGCGCCAGAAAGTCGCGTCGTCGCAGATTTCGATGCATCGTGTCTCCTTCTCCCATGGCAACAGTCTTTCAAAAAAACAATCCGTTGCAGAAGTATTTTTTCGCCCATGCGCCGTTGTGAATCCCAAAGGGAGGGCGCCCGCCGCTGGCGGATCCGATTTCTCGACAATCCTCTCCGGCAAGGATCTGGGGAACGCCTTCCCTCATGTCGATGGTTCGTTGTCGCTGTCTTCTTTTGAAAGGCTCAGTTTATCAAGCCAGGCCCGCTTACGGGCCAACTTGGCTTTCAGGGATTGCTTTTGATCATCCGAGGCTTCCTTGATTTGAGATTCAAGACCTTCCATTTCCTTCAGCACGCGGTCAATGAGTTTGGCCCGTTTCTCGGCTTCCTCGGCTTTGTCGAAGGCGATTTTCTCTGCCTCTTTCGCATCCTCCTTTGACTGGTTGAAATAACGCGATGGGATAACGGTCTGTTCCGGCGCCAGCCGTCGCTGGTTCGTAAAGGTGGGTGAGACGATTTCAATCATGTTTTCGTGAAGCATGTCCAGGATTTCAGAGCGCAATCGGGAACGCGTGGTGATGAGACTTTTGACGTCTTTCAGGAATCCAAAGACGCGATAGGTGACGGCATAATTGCCCAATTCCATGACATGCGCATACGGCTCCTCCAGTTCGGCCTTGCGTGCGGCTTCGATGAGCAGTTCCTGTGCTTTGGCATGATGCACATCATATCCGAGTGAAAGACTGGCCGTGACAATGGTTCCGGTGGAGCGCACCACGGTGACGGGGGATGAGATCAAGTAGGTGTTGGGAAGCGACACTAAATCGCTGGTTTCCGTCTGTATCTCCGTATCCAGGAGCCCCCGTTCGGTCACACGGCCAAAATAATCCCCGACATGAATAAAATCGCCAATTTTGAACGGTTGTGTGGCGCGCAGCATCACGCCGCCCATGGAATTGGCCACAATGGTCGTGGACGACAGGGCGACGACGACGGAGAAAAGAATGCCCACAAGAGCCAAGATGTGATCCCGTGTACTATCCTTCACTGGTAACGCCAGAATAATAATGCACGCGCATAATATGGATAAAGTGCCAAGGAGCATTTTTCGGGAGATGCGTTTATTTGGATCCACGTCTGTTTTGGGATTCAGCAGTATACGAGAGGTGAGCCCAAGGAAGAGAACGGATCCAAAAACAGCGCCCAGAAAGGATAAAAACGGTATGACATTTTCCATGAATCGGTCCCTTGTGACCATCCGTTTTATGGGAGACGGTGGCGGATGCAAATGGATATGGATAATCCCTCAACGAACAGTCTCACTCATACCCGGAATGCCATAGCCTCTCAAGCCGTAATTCATGACAGAAGCCCCTGTACTTGAAAAGGAGAATGCGGCCGCGTCCTTTCGGCGGCCCTTGGTTTCCAGTGGTCAATGATGGGTTCGGAAATCGTGTGTCTTTGGGCCAATGGCCTCCTGTTGTTCGTGTGGGTTTCGTTCGCCCAGCCTTGACAGGTCCTCGATCGGGGCGTTATTCTTACTTTTGAGACGTTGAATCCGGTCGTTTACGTCTGGCCGTCGGCGCTGATCGCTTGGCTCACGGTCTTTGTTATCATTTCGTGTGTCCATTGGTGTGGTCAATTCATTTGACACCGTCGTTGATGAATTCGCATTCTGCGATTTCCAATATTTTATTTCAAAAGGAGAAAAGGTCCATGCGCAAGACAATGCGTTGCGCCGTTCTGGCGCTCTGGATGGTGGTTTCGGCCCTCACGTCGCTGGCAGCCGAATGGGCGCCAGTGGAAGGCAATATCATGACCCCGTGGGCGGAGAAGGTCAATCCCGAGGCCCCACTGCCGGAGTATCCGCGGATGCAGATGCGCCGCGAGCAGTGGATGAATCTCAATGGTCTGTGGGACTATGCCATTGTGGATTTGGAAGGGGAGGACCCTTCGGGGTCCGATGGACAAATTCTGGTTCCATTCCCCGCCGAATCGGCCCTTTCGGGTGTCAAGAAGTCCGTGGGCAAGGACAAGCGCTTGTGGTATCGGCGTTCGGTCACCGTCCCGACGGATTGGAAGGGACAGCGAATTTTACTTCATTTTGAAGCGGTGGATTGGGAGGCGACGGTCTATGTGGATCGCGAAGAGGTTGGTACCCACCGTGGCGGATATGACGCCTGGGCCGTGGACGTGACGGACTTTGTGACGCCTGGCCAGGAACATGAACTGGTGGTGGCTGTCTGGGACCCCACGGACGACGGCGCGCAACCGCGCGGCAAGCAGGTCAACGACCCGAACGGCATCTGGTACACGCCGGTCACGGGTATCTGGCAGACGGTCTGGATGGAACCGGTTCCCGCCAGTTTTATCCAGTATCTGGACATGCGCCCGGACATTGATCGCGCCATGCTGGATGTCATGGTCGAAACGGCTCTCGTCAGCGATCAGGACACTGTTCGCGTAACGGTTTTGGATGGAGACATTGTTGTCAGCGTCGCCGAAGGAACGCCGTTTGAGTCCTTTGAGATGGCCATTACGAATCCGAAACTCTGGTCCATCGACAATCCGTTCCTGTATGACGTGAAGGTGGAGCTCCTCAGACGGGATCACGTAGTGGATGTGGTGGACAGTTACATCGGGATGCGCAAAACATCCATCATGAAGGATGCGGCGGGCATTCCGCGTCTGGCTTTGAATAACGAGATTCTCTTTCAGTATGGACCGCTGGATCAGGGGTGGTGGCCGGATGGCCTTTATACCGCTCCCACCGATGAAGCCCTCGTTTTTGACATCATCAAAACGAAGGAAATGGGCTTTAACATGATCCGGAAGCACGTCAAAGTTGAACCCAAGCGCTGGTATTGGCACACGGACCGTCTGGGCATTGTGGTCTGGCAGGATATGCCGAGCGGTTGGATTGGCGGGGGGGCATTTCGGGAGGATCCGCCTGAAGTCGTGGCCGAGCAGAAAGAGCAATTCCTGGCGGAATGGGCTGGCATTATCGATGGTCTGCGCAACTCGCCGTCCATCGTTATGTGGGTTCCCTTCAATGAAGGCTGGGGACAGCACGATACGGAACGGGTGACGAACTGGACAAAGACTTATGATCCCACCCGCCTGGTTTCCAATGCCAGCGGCTGGACGGATCGGAATGTGGGCGATATTTATGATCGCCATTCCTATCCCCATGCCGGCGAACCGCACGTGGAAGCGCGCCGCGCCTTTGTACAGGGAGAATTTGGCGGACTGGGGTTGCCGGTCAAGGATCACCTGTGGTGGGACAAGCGCAATTGGGGCTATCGGACCTTGGACGACGAAAAAAAACTGGCGACCGATTATGAAGGCGTTGTCGAGCGCCTTCGTCAATTTATCGGTCTTGGCACGTCTGCGGGCGTTTATACGCAAACCACGGACTGCGAAGGCGAGGTCAACGGTTTGATGACTTATGACCGCAAGGTGGTCAAGTTTGACGAAGCCTGGATGGCTGAAGTGAACGGGCGCCTATACAAGGCGCCGCCCATTGTCACCATCGTCGTGCCCACCTCGCGCGAAAAAGGCAAGGAATGGCGCTACACTTTTGAAAAACCCGCAGAGACCTGGGCCGCTGCGGATTTCGATGACGCGGCCTGGAAGACGGGGATCGGCGTTTTCGGAACCGAGGACACGCCCGGCGCTCGCGTGCGTACCACATGGAATACCTCGGACATCTGGCTCCGTCGCGCCTTTGAACTTACGGCCGATGATCTGGCTCAAATCGACCGGATTCAATTGTCCCTTCTCCACGATGAAGACGCGGAGGTCTATATCAATGGCGTCCTGGCCGCGTCGGTCGAAGGACATACCGGCTCGTATACGGCTATTCCCATTACGCCTGAAGCCTTGGCCGCGATCCGACCCGGCGTTAATACGGTCGCCATCCATTGTCATCAGACCAATGGGGGGCAGTCCATTGACCTGGGGCTTATTACTGTCCGGGAACAGGAGTCGTCTCTTTCGACACGTGGCGGCCATTGATTGGCTGCTGTCGTCCGGGGTGACATGCCGGGCATTGGGTGACCCCAATGCCCGGCAAATTTGGGTTTCCCATCAGGCATTGACACAGAATCAGAACATGGAGCAGCGCCATGACGTGGATCGATTGGTATAATGCCCTGGAGAAACCCGTGTGGACACCTTCCCCTTCAACGATCGGGCTTATTTGGCAGATTCTTTATCCGATTATCTTTATTTCCTTCTCTTTTGTGTTCATTCAGGTCGTTCGCCGAAAGGTCGCCTGGCAGGTGGCCCTTCCATTCGTCATTAATCTCATTGCGAATGTTCTATTCACACCCATTCAATTCGGTCTGCGAAACTTACCCTTGGCTTCGGTGGATATTCTTATCGTTTGGCTCACAATCCTGTGGATGATGGTGAGTGTCTGGAATCACTATCGTTGGGTGGCCATTGCGCAAGCGCCGTATTTTGTTTGGGTATCGATTGCGACGGTCTTACAACTTTCGATCACATTGATGAACCGGACCTGATGAGCCGCGTGTCCCTTCCCGAATAGTCACCCGCCTGTATTCCATGGGTCTGTGTTCGCCCAGCAGTTAGGAACACAGAAGATATCAATTCCCCTTTTGGGCACTCGGTGAAACCTCTTCTTCTCTCTGTGGTGAAATATCATTGGCGGACGGCCGTCGGCGCCGTCA
>JADFCT010000331.1 GCA_017161665.1 Candidatus Sumerlaeota bacterium | reverse complement strand
GCTGTTTGCGGTTTGTTTTTTCGTATCGGCTGGTGGTGAGGGCCGTGAAGGCTAATGCAAGGGCGATGATGACCGAACACAAGGCCAGGTTGGCGACCAGAGCGCCGAAAATATCAGCCAATACTAAAAGGGATTTCAACCGAATGCCAACACATGCAATCATCCCCGTCTTCGACGGACACAACGACACCCTCATGGCCGTCGGCGCCGGGAAAGGCGACTCATCCAAACGTTCCTTTTTCGAACGGAGCGCCGAAGGGCATCTGGACTATTCCCGCGCCCGGGAAGGCGGGCTGGCAGGGGGGATCTTCGCCATCTTTGTGGAGGCGCCACCGGGACAGGGGCCCCAGATGAGCAGTCTCAAGGCGCCGGACACAAAAGCGATGGACTTCCCCCTGGCGCCGGCCATCGACCACACCTGGGCGCAGGATCAAACCCTGCGCGCCGTGGGGCGGCTGATCACTCTGGAAAAAGAATCCGCCGGACGCCTGCGAATCGGCACGGATGTGGCGGCCTTGGAGGATTGCCTGGCCCAGGGCATCCTGTCGGCCGTGATCCATTGTGAAGGCGCCGAAGCCATCGATTCGGATCTGGAATCGCTGGAGGCTTTTTATCGGCTGGGCCTGCGGTCCCTGGGCATCGTCTGGAGTCGGCCCAACGCCTTCGCCGAGGGCGTCCCCTTTCGCTTTCCCCATTCGCCCGACACGGGACCGGGCCTGACCGACGCGGGCCGGGCATTGGTCCGGGCGTGCAATGGCCTGGGCATCGCCCTGGATGTGTCGCATCTCAATGAAAAGGGATTCTGGGATGTGGCGGCTCTGACCGAGGCGCCCCTCATCGCCTCCCATTCCAATGCCCACGCCCTGTGTCCGGTCACGCGCAATCTGACGGATCGACAACTGGACGCCATCGGCGAATCGGGCGGCGTGGTGGGATTGAATTTCGCCGTGGGCTTCTTGCGCCCCGACGCCCAAAACAATCCCGACACGCCTGTTGAACGGCTGGCCGAGCACGCCCGGTATATTGCGGATCGCATCGGGGTCGATCATCTGGCCCTGGGATCGGACTTCGACGGCGCCACGATTCCCCAGGCCATTGGCGACGCCTCAGGGCTTCAAAAAGTGCTTGAAACCTTGGCCGCCACAGGATTTGATGAACTGGAGCTAATAAAAATCGCCCATCAAAATTGGTTCCGTGTTTTGCGGGACACATGGAAATAATTCCGGGGGGAGGACATCATGAGCGACATGCTGCGGTGGGACCACGACAAGGCCGACCAGGTTCGCGAGATGATGACGGACTGGGTCAAGACCTGGAACCTGCCATCCCTGGCGGTGGGGATGGCGCGGAATGGCGACATCCTGTTTGAAGAAGCCGTGGGGTGGGCCGATCGGGAGCGGCGCCTTCCCGCCACCCCACAAACCACTTATGCCCTCGCCTCCTTGACCAAACCCATGACGGCCGTCGGCGTCATGCGATTGGTTCAGCAGAGGCGGATTGATCTGGAGAAACCGATCAACGACTACCTCGGCGGCTCCAAACTGACCGCCCGAGTGGGCCATGCGGAACAGGCCACGGTGTCACGGGTTCTGGACCACACGGCGGGGCTGCCGATTCACTATCAGTATTTTTTCGCCGACGAAACGCCTGCCACGCCCCCACCCCGCGATCTGACCATCGCGCGCTATGGCAACATCATCATGATCCCCGGTGAACGCTATCGGTATTCGAATATCGGCTATGGAATTCTGGATCGCGTCATCGAGCGGGTGGGGCGTCTCCCCTATGACGCCTTCATGCGCCAGGAAGTCTTTCTGCCCTGCGAGATGGAATCGGCGGGGATCGGCGTTCTGCCGGGAACCGAATCGCTGGCGGCTGCGCAATATGGCGACGACGCCCGCCCCTTTCCGCCTTATGCCTTTGACCATCCGGGAGGCTCCTCCGCGCGGGCCAGCCTGCGTGACTTGTTAAATTTCGCCCGGAGTCTGATGGCCGCCCGATCCGGCGCCTCGGACGCCAACGGCGTATTGACGGCCGAATCGGTGGATCGGATGTGGACCGTCCGCCCCACTCAGTCCATTCGACTGCGCTATGCTCTGGGATGGGGCGTTTCGGAAAAGCCTCACGGACAACGCGCCGTTTTCCACAACGGCGAAATGGCCGGCGCCTCGACGTCGCTGACTCTGTACCCGGACGCGGGACTGGCCATCGTCGTCCTGTGCAACGCCTGGTCCAGCCACGTCTATGAGATCTGCCACCTTCTCGCCGAGCGGCTGTTCCCGGATCATGCCTCCCGAGACAAATCCCAGGAGGCCGAGAAACACATGCGCAAACCCCATGACGCCTATGAGGCATGGAGCGAATTGGCCGGACACTGGGTCGGCCATGTCTCCACGCCGGAACTCGACCAGGGACTGGAACTCTGGATAAGGGAATCGGGCGCCATGGAGGCCCGCATGGAAGGCTCCCTGAAGGCCGTGGTCGAGGACAGCGCTTTCACTCCGCCTTGGTTGACAGGGAAATTCATGGGGCGGTTGTGGAGTGAAGATGCCGCCCGACGGCCCTATGATCTGGAACTGGACCTGCGATTGCGCGGCAAAGTGCTGATGGGAGGCCTGACCACTGCGCCCATTCCCGGACGGCCCATGGGGGCGGCCCCCGACCGGCGACCCGCCAACGGCCTGACTTTCTGGACGGAGTTGCGAAAAACTCAGGACTGACCGTAATCGGGCGCGGGTCCAAACCGACTATATTCAGATGTTTCAGACGCCAAAGAAAAAAAACTCTCTTTAAACAATATGAGGCTTGACCGGATCTCAATTTGTAGGATAAATGGGGACTGCATTAAGTTTGAAACGCTCCATTCCGGGGCGGATTTTTAAATTTTTGGAGGTTGGCTTTATGAAAAGAATCATTACCGCAAATAACCAGCGCTGGTTATTTGCACTGGCCGGACTGATTGCGTTGAACGTAACCGCTTCGGCTCAAACGGTTTTCTTTGAGTATGCCTTTACGCAGACCGCAGGGACCGTTCAGGACATCGGCAGCGTGCCGGACATCGGCGGCGCCGGCAATCATGGCACGGCCCTGACCGGCGACGGCGGCTTCTTCTCGGACGATGTGCCCGACGAAGATGTCTATAATGATCCCGGTTCTTATTCCGGTGGCAGTGGCATCCTGTCCACAACGCCCACCATTATCACCGTCGCCGACATCGTCGCCGCCAACGGCATCACGCTGGAGGCATGGGCGAAAAACGGCGGCGCCGTTCAGAAGGTCATCTCCGTCGGCAACATCGTGGAACTGTCAACGGTCGGCAATCCCGCCTGGGGCTATCAGTTCGAAAACAACTACGCAGGCTCCCGTTCCTATGTGCGCGCCGAAGTGGACATGGGCCTCTGGCATCACATGGTCGGCGTCTTGGACGATGTGACCTGGGATGAGGGCAGCAGCGTCCTGTCCGCCAACATGTATTTCTACCGCGATCCTCAATTTGGCGAAGTTAGGGAAATCCCCAAATCATCGTAAATGCGATGATGGATCTGTATGGGTTATGGCGAAGATTCTTTTGTATCAGCCTTTGCGACGATCCACGGCATCGTGGTTCGTTGTTTCATTTCTATGGCTTGGAAGGGCCTACTCTCCTTTTTGTGTGAAATCGGTTCAGGATGAATGCGCACTTGCATCAAAGAAGTTTTGGTGTGTTAGAGATTACCCGCCTCTGCGAAGGCCGCGAGCCATAGTTCCTGTAAACCCGGCGAGGTTGAGGCGCCCGTCAAACGTACCTTCAGGGTGCGAGCCGTCCGCACGAGATAGCCCGCAATGCGCATGTAGCGCTCGCGGAAACGCCAAAATTCAAGCCTTTGGTCCTCACCTTGAACCACCCGGTAGCGAATCACGTTCGCCACGTTGGTCGCCGCCGTCGCCACAGCATAGAAGGCTTGGTTGATACCCAGCCGACTCGAAGGCGGATGGTGCAGGTTGAAATCGCGAAGGGGCGTCTTGTAATGATTTTCTCGCCCTTGTT
>JADFCT010000330.1 GCA_017161665.1 Candidatus Sumerlaeota bacterium | reverse complement strand
AGTCCGTGAAAACCCGCTCCACCACCGTGTCGGGGCGTTCGGCGCTCAGGCGATAGATCGTCTGAAAGCCCAGACTGCTCATGCCCACGTAATAGGTGTTGGGAAAGGCCAGCGCGATGTTCAAGCCGGAGCCGCCGGCCGTGTCGATCCGGCCCGATTCCGACGCCAGCAGCGTCTGGCGAATGGGCTGTGGGCGCAGCCCCTTGGAAGTCGGTTGTCTGAGGTGAGCGCGATGACGGGCCATGAGCGTCTTCCTGTTTTCGAATCCGGACGCGCCAGCGCCAGACGGAATCGATAAAAGAATTGATCTGCGTCAATCTGCGCGATCTGTGGTTGATTTTCTTTTCAACCACAGATTGCGCCGATTGTCGCAGATAACACGGTGATGCCCTGAAGCAAACGGACTGGAGTTATTTCAATTCCAGGATCGCATAGACGGGGAAGTGGTCGGACGGGTAACGTCCGTCTTCGTTGTATCCGTCGATGACGGCGTCTTTGATCTGATCATCGCTGAGGCCGCCCACGAAGACATAATCAATTTTGGCGCCGGTGTTGGTTCCCTTGAAGCCATTGAAGGTGCCGGCGGGTTGCTTGTTGGGATACAGAACGCGGAACGTGTCCCGCAGAGTGGGCAGAGCGTCTTCATCGTCGCTTGGCGCGGTGATCGTCTGGATGGCGTCGCTGGTTTCGCCGGCGTTGAAATCGCCGGTCAGGATGCGCGGCCCGGCGATGGCGTTCATCGCCATCTTTTCTTTAATCAGACGGGCGGCATTGCGTCGGGCCAGTTCGGACACATGGTCGAAGTGGGTGTTATAGTGAACGAACTGCGCGCCGGTCACTTTGTCCCGGAAGGCGCCCCAGGTGCAGATGCGCGTGCAGGCGGCGTCCCAGTCGCGCGAGCCGGGCTGGTCGGGCGATTCGGAGAGCCAGAAGGTGTCCGAGGCCAGAAGTTCCAGGCGATCTTTTCGGTACAGAATGGCCGAGTATTCGCCAGCTTCCTTCCCGTCGTCCCGGCCAACACCGATGAGGGCGTATTGCGGCGCGGCGGCGAGGATTTCGTCGATCTGAAACTTCAACGCTTCCTGAAGGCCGATCACATCCATCCGACCATCGCGAATGTACTTGCAGACCATGTCGCGCCGTTTAGACCAGTGATTGTCGCCGTCGTTCGCCGTGCCGTAGCGGATATTGAACGAGCAGACGTTGAGGGGGGTGGCAGGGTGTTTGCCGAAAAGAGAATGGCCGGATGTTCCAGCGCATCCGATCGAAGCGACGGCGAGCAAAAAGGCCATAACAAGCAACGTGGTGGGGCGGCGGGCGGTGAATAAAATCATGCGAAACCTCTCCTCAGTATTGGTTTGTTCTAAAGGGCCAAAGCAAACGGTGTTCGTCATTTTTCCCTCATCCTCCTATTTTGACAACCACTTTTCCGCCCCGGCCGGCGTGTTCGATGGCGGCGGGCAATTCGTCGAAAGGATATTCGGCGACGATGAATTGATTTAAGTTTTTTTGATAGCGAAAGGCGTGATCCATAGCCACGTCGAAGGGGCCGCAGCGAGACCCCTGTATGGTGATTTCATCAACGACCAATCGTGTGATGTCAAAATGGGGCGTGGGACGGCCGGGCGTGCTTTTCAGGGCAATGACTCCTTCGGGGCGTACGAGTTCAAGCGCCAGATTCAGAAAATCAGGATTGCCCGTCGCCTCCACGACGATATCCGCGCCCTTTCCGTAAGTGATTTCATCAATGATTTCGGTCATCGTGCAGATATCGGGACAAGGGTAAACATGCTGGATACTCAGGCGCCGCGCGCGTTCGGCGGTCTCCTGGCTGCGGCAAAACGACAACACACACGCTCCCGTACAGGTGGCGACTTGCGCGATGAGGGCGCCGAGACGGCCCGCTCCCAACACGACAACCGTATCGCTTTGGCGCAACGGAGTTTTCTCAAACGTCTGAATGGCGGCGGCAAGGGGCTCGACCATCACGCCCAGGCGCGCGGGCAAGACGTCGGGCAAAACGTGACAATTGCGGACGGGAACCAGAATCTGTTCAGCAAAAGCGCCGGGATGATTGATAATGCCGACAACGGTCCGTTTGCTGCAATGATGGGGACGTCCATGGGAACAATGGATGCAGAGACCCTCGGAATGCTGGACACTGAAACAGGTGTTGTTGATTTCGGCCGTCACGGTTTTCCCAATGAGGCTACTGAAATCGGAATCGCCGACGGCTTCGACAACGCCACAAAATTCATGGCCCAGAACCAACGGCAGAGGAACGGGGTAGTGGCCGTGGTAGATGGCCAGATCGGTGGAACAGATGCCGGCCCAGGCCACCCGGATGCGACATTCCCAGGATCTCAAGTCTCGCAGAGGGGTCTCTTGATATTCCAGCGTGTTGGGTCGAACCAGCACGGCGCTTCGGAACGTCATGCGCGTCGCCTCCCTTGTCAATTTGAATTTGCGGGCGAACGGCCGTCGGCGCCGCGCCCCGGGATTCTTTGCGTCATCGCGCCTTGGCGTTTAGCGTAACGATCTTCTTTTCCTTCTATTCTTTATGGTTCAAAAAACGCGCCATGGCTAGGCTAACGCCAATGCCCGCAGGCGCGCAATAGAACGCGACGGGCCAATGGTCGAAAAAGAAGAAACGTTGTTGGATTCGTGGAGGGTGGTTTTCGGATAGTTGCTCGGTCTCTTGCATTGGACAGGGGAGTGCTTCGGGGTCTGTTCAGAAACCGAACAACTGTTGGCGCTCCCGATCAGGCCCGATAGGCATGATGACCTTGCGGGGGGGGGACGGTGTGGTCCACCGCCGGCGCCCGATTCAGCAACACCTGTTCCCAAGCCTCCCGCAGGGTTCTCAGGACGGCCAGGCAACTGGCCGTGTGGATCGTGTCATTGGTCGAATTGGCGCGAATCAGGGTCCGCATCACATAATTATACAGGCCACTGAGCCGACCGGCCAGGGCCCCGCCATATCGAAGATCCAGAGCGCCCGCCAGCTCCGCCACCGCCGCCAGGGCCCTGTCGATGTGTCGGCACTTCCCGGGCAAATCTTTTTCGTCCAGCGCCTCGCCCGCTTGACGGGTATGGCGAATCGCCGCATCGAACAGACACAGGACCGCCGAACGCATATCGGCCGTTTGCACACACGTGCGCTGATATTGACGCAAACCATACATCGGTGTCATGACAGGAGTCTCCGGATTTCAAATAAGGATCGAACGATTCAGCGCATGAGCATTTCCAGGATATTCCGGGGCATGGCGTTGGCCTGAGCCAGAATGGCCACGCCGGCCTGCTGGACAATCTGATCCCGCGCCAGCCGGGCGCTCTCCAGGGCCACGTCCGTATCACGAATGTCCGAATCGGATGCGGACAATTCCTCGACGACCACGGCCAGATGGTCCACGGTTTTTTCCAGACGATTTTGAACGGCGCCGAGATTCGATCGCGTCGAAATCACCTGGCTCATGGCCGCGTCCACGGTCTCAATCGCCCGCTGGGCGTCCTCATAACTCGTCACATTCAGGAAGGACAATGCCGTCGTGGGATCGATATCGATAAACGCCTGCGCGGCATCAAATCCAATCAATGACGGATCCCCGCCCAGCTGAATCGCATGTTCCGACGACAAGGTGATGGAGCCGGTCACCGTCAGATCGTCCGCCCCAGCCGTCAGCCCCAGGGACTGCGCCACGCCCCCGGTGGTTTCAATGCGCACATTGCGACCATCTTCGGCCGTCAGAACCAGCGATCCATCGGCCGCCACCGAAGCCCGCACGCCCGTTTCCTGCGAATGCACATTGATCGAGGCCGCCAGGTTACCGTTCCCGTCGCGATCCTGCACATCCACCGGCCCAATAGGCACACCATTGATCACGAGGACGCTCGTCGTCCCATTGATCGACACAGCCTGAATGGGGGTCAACCCCTGGATTTCCGCCGGTTCCACGGTGGCGGTCACGCCCGTATCGCCGCTGATGGCATTAATCGCATTCGCTTTGGCGATGGCGCTCGTATCCGGC
>JADFCT010000329.1 GCA_017161665.1 Candidatus Sumerlaeota bacterium | reverse complement strand
AAGACGTCGCCACTGGAGAGAATCAACCGGATTCCGGAGGGAACCCGTCGTTCCAGACCATCCAGGAAGGCCCGCTGGCGATCCAACAGGGTCTGATCCGGACTTTGCCCCCGGGTCCATCGAAGGGCCGGCATGGGGATCAGGGGCTTGCCCGGCGTCGCATAGGCGCCCAGCCGGCGGCTGAGTCCGCCACCATGCGCCATGACCTTTCGGGAGGCCTGGAGCCAGTCGTCAAAGGCGACCCCCTCCCCGGCCAGGTCTTTCCAGGCTTGCAGCAGCAGATGAGCTGTTCCGCCACCTGAGCCCAGTTTCCCATTCGGGGGATCATACCCGGCCCACCAGTCGTCTCGGCGCGATTCGCTCTTCATAAAGAAGCGCGCTCCCGATTCGGGAAGGGACAGGAGATGTCGGATTTCGGTTGGCTTCATGTCGATGACTCGCTGTGCAGGGAAATAAAAAAGACCTCAGATCAGGGCCGAGGCGTCCTTGTATTGCAGGTCATAGAGTTTACGATAGACGCCGCCATGGGCCAGGAGCTCGGCATGATTGCCCCGCTCGACGATGCGGCCGTGGCGCATGACCAGGATCATGTCGGCGCGCTGGATCGTGGACAGGCGATGGGCCACGACCAGCGACGTGCGATGTTCAAAGAGTTTTTCCAGGGCGTCCTGAATCAGCAGTTCCGTTTCCGTGTCGATGTTCGCCGTGGCTTCATCCAGAATCAGGAATTCGGGATCGAAGGCCAGCGCCCGCGCAAAGGCCAGCAGCTGACGTTGTCCGGCGCTGAGCGTGGCGCCCCGCTCGCTGACCGGATGATCGAAGCCATCCGGATAATCCAGGACAAAGCGCGCATTGACCATCTCGGCGGCCCATCGAATGCGCTCCTCGTCAATGGAAGGATCGCGCAAGCCGATGTTCGCCCCGACGGTGTCATTGAACAAAAACACATCCTGCAAAACAATGGCCATTCGCCGCCTTAATGCCCGAAGGTCATAGTCTCGAATATCGTGGCCGTTGATCCGGATCGCGCCGCGCTGGATGTCGTAGAATCGCTGGATGAGACTGACAATCGTGGACTTGCCCGAGCCGGTCGCCCCCACGAGCGCCACGGTCTGTCCCCGCTCCATTTGAAAGGACACATCCCGCAAAACCCAGTCCTCGTCCTTGTAAGCGAACCAGACCTGATCGAATTCGACGGATTCCAGCTGTTCCGGTGGCGGCAAGGGATTGGGCGGGGAGACGATTTCCGGCTTCTGATCCAGCAGGTTGAAAATCCGCTCGCCGGCGGCCATGGCCGATTGGAGCATGTTGAACTTCTCGCTCAAATCGCGGATGGGATAAAACAACCGTTCCGTGAGTTGGATAAACAACCAGAGCGACCCCAGCGAAATCCGCGACTGAAGCGCCTGGCCCGAACCATACCACAGGATCAGCGCCGCCGACAGCGTCCCCAGCAGTTCCACGAGGGCGAAAAAACTGGCGTAGCAATAGATGGTCCGGTGCATGGCCCGCCGATAGAGATGGTTCCGCTCGGCGAACTCGCCCATATTCCAGGCTTCGCGGTTGAAGACCTGGGTGATCCGCATCCCGCCGATGTTTTCCTGGAGGTACGTGTTCAATTCGCCCAGCCGGCGGCGCGTCTCGCGGAAGGCCTTGCGCGCATAAATGCGGAACAGATTGGTCACGATCACGATGGCCGGCCCCACGGTCACGGTCAGCACAAGGGCGATCCGCCAGTCGTTGTAAAACATCAGCCCCACGATGCCCACGAGCATGAACAGGTCCGCGGCCACCGTCACGACGCCGATGGATAACAGCTGGTTCAAGGTCTCCACATCGTTGGTCACGCGGGTCATGAGCTGCCCCACGGGATTCTTGTCAAAGAAAGACAGGGACAGGCGCTGCATGTGGCGGAAGAGATCGCCGCGCAGGGTAAACATGGCGAACTGTCCGATGTACTGCACCATGTAGGTCTGGTAAAAGGAGGCCGCCCCGGCCACAATCGGCAGGGCCACGAGCCAGACCAGCAACCCCGACCAATGGTTCACCGAGTCTGAGGCGCCGTCGGCCTTGAAGGCCTCGCTCAAGAGGTCGATCACGCGCTTGCCCAGCCACCAGAAGGCCAGCGTCGCGCCCGTATTGATCAAGGCCAACACCGTCGCCACGACTATCTGCCCCACATAGGGTTTCAGATAAACCAGCATTCGCCGGGCCAGTTGGGGATCGTAAGGGGCGGTTTCCAGGGCCGATTGAAGACCGGGCTTTGCCATAAAGTCCTCGCGCACACATCATCAAATCAAAGATGCGCCCATCATCCCTCAATCAGAGCGGGGACACAAGGGCCAAGGGGCGGGAGGCATCGATTTGCCGCGTCAGGGATGCTGAGACGAATCCAGGGCGACAGGGCAAGATACTGGAAGTCTGAATGGAACGCGGATTAGACGGATACAGCGGATTGGAGCGGATTTGTGGATGAGAGATTAGCGGGCTCAGAGCATGAACTCCCTGAGGCGCTTTGCTACCCAGGGAGCGAAGAACTCTGAAACCACGAAATCCATTTTTTTTTGCCCTTTGAGCCCTGGGGCGCTCCTTGCCCGAATCCGTTCCCATCCGCTCAAACCGTAAAAAACCGCGTTCTATTGGCGCGGCGCCAAAGCAAAAATCGGATTGCGGGAAATAACCGAACCAAGGGATAATAGTACAATATCACATGCTTCGATATCAGGTATGATTATACGCACTGACCCGACGCCATTATCTCGGTCGGCTACCGGGTAAAAAGCCTGATCGCCACGCGGGGGGAGCATTGGAGTTTATTCGCGTCCATTCGTGTTTATGAAGAAAGGCGAGCGATGAGTAAGATTTCCGTTTCCGAGCAGAGTCTTTGGGCAGAAGTCCGGGAATTGATCGAACAGAGCCGCCGACAGGTAGCGATAACGGTCAACGTAGCGCTGACGATGCTGTATTGGCAGGTCGGCAAACGGGTCAACGAAGAAGTTCTCAAGGAAAAACGGGGGGAGTACGGCAAGCAAATTGTCGCTACATTGGCCCGGCAGTTAACTACGGAGTACGGCAAAGGCTGGAGTGAAAAGCAGTTGCGACATTGTCTCCGTTTTGCAGAGGTCTTTCCCGAAGAGCCGATTGTCTCTACGCTGTGGAGACAATTCAGTTGGTCCCATTTGAAGGAAATCATCTATATCGACGATCCAATCAAACGAACCTTTTATATCGAAATGTGTCGGATCGAGAAATGGAGTGTCCGCGTTTTTCGTGACCGAATCCAATCCATGCTCTATGAACGCACGGCGATCAGCCGGAAACCGGAGGAGACGATCCGACATGAGATCGAGCAACTGGGGGAAGGTGGATCGATTACGCCCGATCTGGTGTTTCGCGATCCGTATGTTCTGGATTTCTTGAATCTGCGGGATAGTTACTCGGAAAAGGATCTTGAATCTGCGATTGTCGCCGAACTACAGCGGTTCATCATCGAACTCGGTTCGGACTTTGCATTTCTCGCCCGTCAGAAACGTATCGCCATCGACAACCGGGATTATTCCCTGGATTTGTTATTCTATCATCGACGCCTTAGATCGCTCGTAGCCATCGATTTGAAAATCGGGGAATTTGACGCGGCTTACAAAGGTCAGATGGAGTTATATCTGGCATGGCTGGAAAAACATGAATCCATGGAAGGAGAAAATCCCCCGATCGGCTTGATCCTGTGCGCAGGCAAAACACCGGAGCATGTTGAACTGCTGCAACTGCACCGAAGCAACATTCGGGTGGCGGACTATCTGACGGCTTTGCCGCCCAAAGAGGTGTTGCTGAACGGTTTGCATCGGGCCATTGCCTTTGCCCGTAATCGCCTGGATGAAGGGGGAGATTTGACAAATGAACACCCGTGAACACACACGCATTTTACACCACAGTCACAATAACCACAGGAGCAAATCATGAAAATGAAGTCGGAGCGCGGCGCCGACCGCCATTCGTCGATTTAATCATGGGCGAGACGCCCATGCTACCACCGCCCG
>JADFCT010000328.1 GCA_017161665.1 Candidatus Sumerlaeota bacterium | reverse complement strand
GGAGCGCCTGGATGAGCAGCTGGGTCGGATGCAGGTGCGTGAGATCCTGTGTCAAGGCAAGATGGTCGATCCTCGGATGATGAAAGTCATCGATGTGGTTGAAGATGAGACGGCCCCCGACGGGAGCGTGGTCGAAGTCTATCGAAGCGGTTATGTATGGGAAGGCGCGGTGTTCCGCCCCGCCGAGGTCAAAGCGGCCCGAAAGCGGACGCCGCGTATTCAACAGGGAGATTCGGATAATGGCTGATTTGAAGGAAGGGGCGGCGCCAAACGACATCATCGTCGGCATTGATTTGGGGACAACGAATTCGGAGGTGGCCGCTTATGTGGGCGACCGTGTGCGCGTCTTGGGGCCCGTGGATGAGAAAATGCTCCCTTCCTGTGTCGGTCTGACACCCGAGGGGGAACTCATGATCGGCCAGACGGCGCGGAATCAGCAGTTGTTGTATCCCGAGCGCACCATTCGCAGCGTCAAACGCAAAATGGGCTCCACGGAGTCGCTGGTCCTGGGCGATCGCGAATACTCGCCGCAGGAAATCTCGTCCCTGATTTTGCGGGAACTGATCGGCTGGGCGGAAGTCGCGCTGGGGGCCAAACCGACCAAGGCCGTCATTACGGTCCCCGCCTATTTTTCGGACGCTCAGCGCCAGGCCACACGCGAGGCCGGCGCTCTGGCAGGGCTGGAGGTCTTGCGCATTGTCAATGAACCGACAGCGGCCGCCCTGGCCTATGGCCAAAGCGACCAGACCCACCGTAAAGTGATGGTCTATGACTTGGGGGGCGGCACCTTCGATGTCTCGATCGTGTCCATCGAAGAAGACGTCACGGAAGTCTTGTCCAGCCATGGCGACAATCAGTTGGGCGGCGATGATTTTGATGACTTGCTCTTCGCCCGTTTTCTGGATGTCTTTCGGGAAAAGCACGGCGTGGAACTGGACAAGGGACACGCGGCGGCCCGCGCCCGGCTGTGGTGGGCGGCCGAAGACATCAAGAAGCGGCTCAGCAGTGAACCCTTCGCCACCTTGCGCGAAGAAAACCTCGTCACCATCGACGGCGAACCCCGGCACCTGGAGTATGAAATCAGCCAGGAAGACTATGAGGCCATGATTCGTCCGCTGGTTGAATCCACGCTGGACAAGGTGAATCAGGCGCTGACCGACGCCGGTCTGCGATCCAATGAAGTGGATGACATCGTTCTGGTGGGCGGTTCCACGCGCACGCCCATGATTGCCCGGATTCTGGAAGAACGAACGGGGATCAAACCGCACCGGGAGGTGGACCCCGACCTGTGTGTGGCCCTGGGCGCGGGCATCCTGGCCTCGCGCCTGTCGGGACACGAGGTCGAACGGGTGCTCGTGGATGTGACGCCGTATTCGTTTGGCGTCTCCTATCTGGACGAGCGGGGCGGTGTTCCGTATCCCCATTGCTATCGCGCCATTATTGAGCGCGGCACGCCGCTGCCGGTTACACGCACGAAACACTTCTATACCGTGTATCCCAATCAGGAGGGCGTCAATGTCTGTGTGTATCAGGGCGACGATCCCGACGCGCTGCGCAATATCCTCGTCGGTGACTTCTATGTCGAGGGGCTGACTCCCGCTGCCGCGCAGAACGTGATCCTGTGTCAGATGCGGTTGGATTTGGACGGGATTCTTCAGGTGACGGCCATCGAGAAAAACACGGGTCTGTCCAAGCACATCACGATTTCCAACGCCATGAAAGAGATGGACCCGGAGGAACTCAAAAAAGCCCGCGCGCGCATGGAGTCTTTGTTCGCCTCTAATCGATCCCGCGCATGGGATCAGGATGTGGACGCTCTTGATGTGGACGTGGAATTTGAAGACGACGATGCCGATGCCGACAGTGAATCGACGGAAGCGGCGGTCGATCCCGAATGGATTCAATTGGTGAATCAAGGGCGCGCCATTCAGGAACGGGCCCGGCTGCGGTTGCCGTCCCTGAATGAAGATGACAAGGAAGAGGTCATTGATCTCAACGGGATGATCGAAAAGGCCATCGAGGAAGAGGACGCCGGCGCCCTTCAGGAAGTGATTGATGAATTGCGTGAATTGTTGTTCTTCGTGGAAGGTTAACGCCGTCCGCTTGTGGTAAATCAAAGGGCCCCCTCTCCCGAGGCAGAGGGCAGAGGGGGCCAGCGTCTCCCCCCGGCAGCCGTTTTCGGTTGATGTTCCAACCGTCGCGCCGGGACTTCCGAAATCAAGAGGTCACGTGGGAACCATGACTAATCCCGATTCGTTGAAATGTCCGGTTTGCCGGGCCCGCTCTCGCGGGGATGTGACCTGTCCGCGTTGCGCGGCGGATCTGGAGCCGTTGCTCGGGGTGATCGGCCGGGCCGCCATCGCCCGTCAACACGCCCGTGTGGCCTTGGAAAAGGGCCATTGGCGCGAGGCCCGGGCCTGGGCTGAAACGGCGCAACGACTCCAGGCGACGCCGCTGGGGCGCCAGTTGCGCGCCCTGACCCGCATTTGCGCGCCCGATTCCCTCGAGTAGGTCGCCGGCGCTGGCGGGGCGATTTCTTTCCTGTTCACACAAAACTTTTTCAGTCTTTAGCGAAACCGACAGCCCGCCGAGCTTGACTTGGACGGCGAGGCAAGGCCATTATTTCAAGGTTGACGTTGGATCTGGGGCGCCGGCAAGGGGGTACGATGCGGGCGCGCCGGTCCCACGGGTGGGTGGTTGTATGTCTGAAACGTGGAGTCGTATAGATGGATATTGAAAGAAAAACCGTAGCGGAACTGCTGGACGCGTCCAAGGCGACCGACGCGTTCAAGACGGCGGTTCGGATGTTGGAACAGAACAAAATGGACGGACAGATCACCTTTACGGGACCGCCGGTTAAGGCCCTGCGCGTGATCTGCAAGCTGTTGGAAACGTATCCGGATCGGGTCATAGATCGCGTATCGATTAAGGGCCGGTCGGGGTGTAGCAACTATACGGGACAGGCGGTGGTGTCTCCGGGCGATGACGTGATTGCGTTTGACTGGGATTGCGCCTGGCGGGCCGGCGAATGTGGCTGGACCGATTTTTGGGGCAATCCCGATCAAATGCGCGCTGCGCGCGAATATGGGTATCAATGTTTCCGTCGTTTCGAGGAACAATAGGTTTTTCGAAGCGAGAGGTCACCAGTTCAGGGCGGGAGAAATGGTTATGTTGGGACTCGACCAAAACGAGATGATCTTGGGCGGCATCGCGGTTCTGGCGCTGTTGATGGCCGTGGTGATGACTGTCAATTCATTGCGATTGAGCCGGCGCCTCAAGATGCAACGGCGGGAAATGCAGGAGGTCCTGGGGCAGATCAATCACGCCATGATCAGTATGACGACGGCCTCCAAAGTGGTGACCGGAGAAATTGAACGCGTCTTCGCCGACCCGGACAGTATGCGAGGGCTGGACCGCCTGGAAACGGTGCGAGCGGGGCTGGAACGCCAGCACGAAATCATCAGCTCCCTGAGCCAGTCGGCGCGCACGCCGCAATTCCTGCTCAAAGACGTCCTGCCGGTGTTGGACAAGGCGATTGCGGGTCTGGGAACCAATCTGTCGCTGGTCCTGCGCCAGTGGGACAGCGCCATGGAAGAGGCGAACGCCACGACGGCCTCGGAACTGGCCGAGGACGCCAATCAGGCCGAAGCGGACCTGGCCTCACTGCGCTCGGAATATGATGGCCTGCATAAAATGCACGAGAATCTGGTCACCGCCCATCGCGAGGCCCAGGCGACCATTCGGGAGATGGAACGCGAATTGGCGCGCGTCGGTTCGGGCGAGGCGGAAACCGCCGTGGACCGCGGGATCGTGGACGAAGCGATCGCCGTTCGGGACGCCATCGAAGAGGAACTCGAAGAAATGCGCCGGCAGGCGGTCGTGTTGGAAGCGGAAAATGCGCGGCTCCATGAACAACTGGAAGCCCAGGTCGCGGCGGCGGACAACCTGCCGGTGGACACCTCCTTCGCCTTGGCCGAGGCGCCGGCCAGCAATGAGGAAATTGAGGAACTGGAAAGACGGATTGAAGATTTGGAAAAGGAAAT
>JADFCT010000327.1 GCA_017161665.1 Candidatus Sumerlaeota bacterium | reverse complement strand
TGACGAAAGGCCCGGAGCCTCGGGACGAAACCGTGAAACAGGGCGACCACTCCCTGCGTCTGATCCGCTTCGCTCCCGATTCATTCACACAGGCCGAATGGACACAAAAGCAATGGAATGTGTTGGATGGTCTCAAGGTCAACGGCGCCGGTTCGGGCTTCTTCGAATATGAAGTCGCCTGGCCCAAGGGCTTGAAGCCGGAAGATGTGGCGCAGGCGAACCTGAAGATCGAGTTGTCGGCCAAGCAGTTGTTTGGAAAAGACCGAGAGGGCGCCACCACCCAGGAAGGCGACTTCATGCGCGGCAAAGGCACACATGATCCGAGTTCCAACCGCAACGCCTATCCCATGACGGATGAAGATCGCCATCCCAGCGCCGTTCGTGTCCGCGTCATGGGCCAGAGCGCGGGCGTCTTTGAATTGCCCGACGACTCCGCCGATCACCGCGGCATCCTTTCCTGGCACAGCCAGAAACGGGATCGCTATCTGCGCGAAGCGGGTTCTTACGGCTGGCTGGTGGACGCGGCCATCCCGACGGACGCCCTTCAGGCGGCCGCCAAAGCCGGCAAACTGATCGTGCGTCTGGAAGTGGATGATTCGCTCCCCGGCGGTCTGGCCATCTATGGCGAGCAGTTCGGTCGGTATCCACTGGATCCCACCCTGGCATTTGTACTGGCCAGGTAACCCCCTAACGGTCGGGGAGGCTCGCCGAGTCTCCCCGGCCTTCCAGCCTCAGGACGTCCCCAAGATGTTTTTCATCACCGCGCGCAATTTGGCCATTTTATAGGGTTTCTGCAGAAAACCGGCAATCCCGTAGCCATTATACCGTTCAGAAATCTCGGATTCATCATAGCCACTCGATAAAATGATGGGAGTGGTACTACAGATTTGTTGGATATCCAAAGAGGCTTCCACTCCGCTCATGTGGGGCATGGTCAAATCCAGAATGACACCCGTAATGGATTGGACGTTCGATTTAAATTGTTCCACACCTTCCCTGCCGTCCCCCGCCTGAAGTGTCTGGAATCCAATCTGTTCCAACATGCGTACGGCAAGCCGCCGAACAGACGGGTCATCATCCACGACAAGGATTGTACCGGAACCTTGCCATATTTCCTCTCGCTGAAGGCTCTCCGCTTCTTTGTTTCTCCCGTTGGCCGAACCGGCCAATGCGGGAAAAAGCACCCGGAAGGTCGTGCCTTCCCCAGGCTCCGAGCGAAACAGAATGGCGCCGTTGTGTCCCTTGACGATTCCGAGCACCGCCGCCAACCCAAGCCCACGGCCGATGAATTTCGTTGAGAAAAACGGATCAAACAAGGCGGCTTTCGTTCGTTCATCCATACCGCATCCCGTATCGCTGACCTCAAGGAAAACATAGCGACCGACTTTCGGTTTTTCGGGAAGATAACTTTGGGCGAGATAGGCTTCACTGCACTCAAGGGCGCCCGTGGAAACCGTGATGATCCCCGGTTTGTCTTCGCCGATGGCGTCGGAGGCATTGGTGAGCAGGTTCATGATGACCTGTTGCATCTGAGCGGCGTCCGCCTGAATCCAAGGAAGTTCCGGATCCATTTGTTTTGTCAGTTGCGCTTTTTTGGACAGGCAACTTTTCAACAGGTGGGACATTTCATCGACTAATTTGGAGAGGTCCAGTGGCTGAACTTCGAAGGCGCCTCGTCCCGAATAGGCCAGCATCTGCTTGGTCAGATCCGCCCCTCGTTGGGCCGTTTTTTCGATTTCTTCCAGACTTGAACGCACGGGGGAAAGGGGGGGAAGATCTTGCAATGCCAAATCCGCATTCCCCAGGATGGTCATCAGGAGGTTATTGAAATCATGGGCAATGCCGCCTGCCATCACACCCAGGCTCTCCAACTTTTGAGTGTGCCGCATTTTCCCTTCAAGCAACTGGCGCTTTTCTTCGGCTAATTTATGCGCTGTGATATCCGCGCGGGTACCGAACATCCAAATCGGCTTGTCATCTGAAGTCCAATCGAGCACCCTGCCACGGTCGAGAGCCCAGACCCAGTGGCCATTTTTGTGGCGCATCCAAAGTTCGCACTCATAGTACATTGATTTGTTTTCGAGACACGCATCCAATAAATGACGGGCGGTATTCAAATACTCCGGGTGTAAGAACCGGGCGCACGTATCAATGGTGAGCGGGGCGAGTTCCTCCAGGGAATAGCCGATCATCTCGGCCCAACATTGGTTGACAATCAATTCGCCCGTCTGGACATTCCATTCCCATGTCCCCAAATTGGCGCCTTTTATAATACTATCCAGACGGTCGCGGTTTTCTTTCAGCGCCTCCTCGGCCAGTCGAATTTCGGTTATATCCCGGGCAATGCCATAGATGACGGGCGTTTCGCTATCGCTGTCATAATCTAACGTTGTCGTCCACATCACCACGCTGAATTCGCCGGTCTTGCAATTAACCTGTCGGTTTTCTATCTGAGCCTGCCTGGCTCGAGCGTCCATGCAAGACTGAAGCCACTGCCTGGTCCGTTCACGATCCTCGGGATGGATAAAATCATAGACGGAAAGCCCCACCGCTTCTTTGCCACTCACGCCAAGCACCCGCTCCCCGACGGGATTGACATAGGAAAACCGCCCCGCCGGATCCACAATGGTGATGAGGTCGCTGGTGCCTTCCACTAAACGGCGGTATCGTTCTTCACTCCGCTCGACTTTTTGATGCAGTTCCGCTTTCTGCTGATTGGCTTCAATCACCAGCGACATAATACACACGAAATCGAGCAAGAATGGTTTTATTTTGTGATAGTGCTCGGAGGAACGGTCCACTTCCAAAATCAGAGAGCCATGGCATCGGCCGGGGGCGCCAACCGGGAGGATCTCCGGTTCCTTCTCCTTCTGCAAGGCGCCGTCCGCATCACTCGTTAACTCCGAGTTTTCGGTTCGGACAGTCGAATCGTCTGGGTGCCTTTGGCAGGATTCGAATCCCGGATCCTTGGCGCGGTCCAAGTCTTCATTCAGACAAAAGCGACAGGCCTTAACCCCCGGAAGTGACGCCAATACCTGCGCGCCAAATTCGAAAGGCCTTCGCACACCGGGCATAATAAGCAATATGCTTTGCGCAGCAAGCAATTGCCCCAAGACCCGCTCAACAGACCAGACCGGGCCGTCAGTGTTTTCCAGAACAGACCACAACATCTTCCCCACCCTACCCTTCCAGCCCTCGATGTTCAAATTCCGTCAAGAATTCTTCCGGTTTCAAAAAAAAGGGATTTCGCACAATCTGATCCCGAACAATCATAAGCGGATGAACGCGCATCACATCCATAATGACGGCCCCATCAAATCGGTGGACGTCATATTGGCAGATGGCCGTGACAGGATGCGTCTCGAGAACAATATTGACC
Source organism: Candidatus Sumerlaeota bacterium (assembly GCA_017161665.1). Taxonomy (GTDB): domain Bacteria; phylum Sumerlaeota; class Sumerlaeia; order JADFCT01; family JADFCT01; genus JADFCT01. The sequence continues at coordinate 682 of JADFCT010000327.1, read as the reverse complement.
CTCGCCTCATATTCCATGAGCCGGTCCGAACCGGGCATCCCACGAAGGGCCCATCCCATCTCGCCACTCACCCGACAATTGTCGTATCCGTCGCTCACGGATTTCCCATAAAAATCTTTCAGTGTATCCAACATCCGCCCGGGCTTGAATATTCCATCGGGACAGTATGTATTGGAGGCATCGGAAACACTAAACGCTCGGGCGTCTTCATTTTTCGAAATCCCAACGCCAATTTCTTCCAACCAGGACTCACATTCACCCGGCTGCATGTCATCGGCAAAGTACGCCACACGCTCATTGCCGAGGAGGCCGCTATCCAGGTACTTCGAGATAACCGTTTTCCGCTGTTCCTCACTTTCATAAATTAAACACATGTGCGAACCCGCCGGAAATGCCTCGGTTGCGAATCCTAATGAAATATTCTGGCGTTTTGTACACATGATGAGGACTCCTTCCGTTTTCCAAGAAAAATGGAGGCGGAGTATTTTTTCTTCTCTTCTTTCCTTTTCGGCTGTTCCAACGCTGACTTTAAAGAAAAATCAGAAGTTTTTAATATATTTATGGTTTATTTTTCATACGAACCGCCCGGAATATCCAGATAAAAAATGATAAGCGGTTCTGGCTCTCTCTGTCTTCCTGCCGTTCATGCGTCTAATATGGCCAGTTCCCTTCTCTGAAAATT
>JADFCT010000326.1 GCA_017161665.1 Candidatus Sumerlaeota bacterium | reverse complement strand
CCAGTGTGCCTTGTGTCTTCGCGCCTTTGCGTTTAGCGCAACCATCTTCTTTTCCTTTTATTCTTCATGGTTCAAAAAAACAGATTCCACCGCGCCCCGTCGCCCTTTTCATCATTTGTTGTGAGCGCCGAAGGCCGCTCATGACCCACTCACTTGAAAGCCTTTTCGTCTGGAGGATCACAATCCAGCGTCCGACGCGCTTGAGCGGCCAGATTCCGCAAAGAAAAGGGTTTCTGTATGAAATGCACATTCTCTTCCAGAATCCCCTGGTGGGCGATGATGTTGGCGGTATAGCCGGACATGAAAAGTGTCCGAAGGTCGGGATACAGGGACAGAATATGATTCGCCAGATCCCGTCCGTTCATTCCGGGCATGACCACATCCGTTATCAGCAGATGGATTTCGTCCGCATGTTCCTTCGCCAGTCCGATGGCATCGACCGGTGTCGGGGCGGTCAAAACCGTATAGCCCAGACGATCCAGCATGATGCTGGTCATATGTAAAATCGCCGGTTCATCTTCCACCAACAAAATACATTCGGCGCCTTTGGCGCGTGGCATCTCTCCCTTCGGGACAGAAGCAGGGCTCTCTGTTTTTATTTTCGTGTGCGATGGCAAATAGATATTGAAGGTCGTTCCTTGTCCCGGCTCACTGTACACTTTGATGAAGCCATTGTTTTGCTTCACAATTCCATAAATGGTGGCCAAACCAAGCCCGGTCCCTTCGCCAACACCTTTTGTCGTAAAAAACGGTTCAAAAATCTGCTGCAGGGTTTCTTTGTCCATACCCCGTCCATCGTCCCCAAAGGAAAGCCGGACATAAGAGCCGGGCAGAAAATCGGAATGGTGGGCGCAGTATTCGTCGTCAAATTGATCACTGCTGGTTTCGATGGTCACTTTCCCCACGTTGTGGCCGATCGCGTCACGCGCATTGACGGCCAGGTTCGCCAGAATTTGGTCAACCTGAGTCGGATCAATGTGAACCGATGGCAGATTCGCCCCGGGCCGCCACCGCAAATCGATATCTTCACCAATGAGCCGCTGGAGCATTTTCAGTGTGGAACTGATGGTGTCGTTGATATCCAGGACTTGGGGCGTCACGGTTTGCCTGCGCGCAAAGGCCAGCAACTGGCGTGTCAGGTTCGCAGACCGTTCCGCGGCGCTTTGTATCTCCTGAAGCCCTTCCTGCATCGGACTATCGGAAGGCAGCATATCCATCGTCAATTCCGCATGACCCAGAATGACATTGAGCATGTTGTTGAAGTCGTGCGCCACGCCGCCGGCCAGTCGGCCCACCGATTCCATCTTTTGGGACTGCATCAGCTGCTCGCGCAGTCTCTCGCGCTCTTCCTCGGTCTGCTTGCGTTCTTCAATGTCGGTAGCGATGCTGAGAATCGCGGGCTGGCCGTTCCATTCGATTTGCTTGGCCAGCACTTCCAAGGGGAACGTCGTCCCGTCCTTGCGGTAGTGCAGGACCTCGAAGCGTATTTCCCCCAATTCGTTTATGAGTCGAACCCGCTCCGCAATCTGCTCGGCGCTTTCCGGCGCATCAATCTGTTTCAGATTGAGAGACAGAAATTCTTCCCGATCGCTGAATCCGTGCAGTTTCCAGGCCATCTCATTGACAAACAGGAATTGCCCATCCATATCATGAATCATAATCGCCAATGTCGCCGCATCGAGCATCCGTCCCAGGAGAGTCAGGCGTTCTTCGGCCTCTTTTCGCTGGGTCAGATCGCGATAGAAACAAACAAATTCTCCCCCATGCTCATCAATGTATGTCGTTGACACCTCCACTTCAAGAATGCTGCCGTCCTTCCGTCTGTGGCGGGTTTCAAAAATTTCCGACCCATTGGCGATGATGCGTTCAATGCGGGCGGCCGTTTCTTCCGGCAGTTCATCCGCATCCAGATCATTGATGGTCATGCCGATGAGTTCCTGTCGCGTATAACCGGACATGGCGCAATAAGCGGGATTGACGTCTGTCAGATGGCCCGTATTGTCAATAATCCAAAAACCGTCGGCCGTTGTCTGAAGGATGGTCTGCAAATAGACTTCCCGCTCGCGCAAGCGCTGTTCAATCTGTTTCAGGGCGGTGATGTCGCTGAACGTGGCATAGACGCGGGAGGGCGTTTCTTCCGCTCCATCAAACAAAGGGATCGCCGAAACGGAAATCCAGACCCTTGCCTTCGATTGCTGGTTCCGGATACCCATGATCGAGTCCATGACCGGTCTGCCCGTTGCCAGGGCCACCATGGCCGGATGCTCGCGTCCCGGCAGGGGGTGGCCATCCTCGCGAATGGCATCCCAGTCCACATCGTCGGAGGTTTTTTCGAGCAGTTCTTCCAGGGACAGGCCCAGTATCCGCTCCGCTGCCGGGTTCGCGGATAGGATGTGTCCAGTATTGGCATGATAGACCACGCCCTGGGCCATGGTTTCGAAAAGACGCCGGTGTTTGGTTTCGCTCTCGCGCAGGGCCTGGTCGATCCGCATCGCCTCTGCGGATTTCCAAACCGAATCCATGAGCAGCGTCAATTCCAGCAGGTCGGTCTGGCTGTAGTCCGATGCCTTGTTGGCCACGGCCGCGACGGCCACGATGCGCTTGTTTTGGAAAACCGGAATCGTCATGAAACGCGTCAGATGGACATGGCCCTCAGGATAGCCCTTTTTGAGCGGATGATGGGACTGGAAGTCATTAAGGATGATGGGCTGGCCTTGGCGAACCGCCTCACCCCAAATCCCGGTCTTTTCCAGTTCATAGCACGACTGCGGATTGATGACCGAACATTCCTTCATCACATCCCGGGACCAGGAGTTCAGAATAAATTGTTCGCTTTCGGCATCATAGAAGTAGATGTAGCCGATCTTGCTCCCGGTGATTTCGATGGCCTTGTTCAGGGAATAGTCCAGGAATTCTTGAATGCCCTCGCAATCGTGTTGCAGGATATCATTCAGGGCGCTGAGGCGTTCCACATTGCGAAGGGCAATCTCTTCGGACGTCTTGATTGCCGTTATTTCCGTGTGGGTCCCAAACATCAGCAGGGGAGCGCCCGCGCTGTCTCGAGTCATGACGCGACCCCGGTCCATAACCCAGACCCAGTGCCCTTCCTTGTGCTTCATGCGAATTTCGACCGTATAGTCCGCCACGTCGCCGTTGAAGTATTGATTGAGCCGCTCATTTGCCTTTGCCAGGTCATCAGGATGGGTGAGGCTCGTCCAGGTTTCGAAGGTGATGGGGGACAGTTCCTCCAGAGTATAGCCCACGATCGCTGCCCACGTTTCGTTGAACACGGTTTCATTCGTCTGGACATTCCACTCCCACGTGCCCACACCGGAGCCTTCGATGACGAATTGCAGCCGCCGGCGCTCGGCGCGCAGAGCCATCTCGGCTTGCTTGCTTTCTGTAATGTCCTGGATTGTCCCCAGGACACTATTTTGCTGCGGATCATATTCGGCAATGGAATGAATGTGGCGTATCGCCTGATCGGTGGGGCGACAGATTTCGAACTCCACATTGTAAGGCGTTCCCTTTTCGAGCAGGTCGGCCATGGCCGCATCCAGCCTTTGCCGGTACTGGGGCAGAGGGATCGTCTGCGCTTGTTGAATGGACCAGTTTCCGACTGAGAGGCCATAGATTCGGTAGCTTTCCTCCGAGGCTGTGATGGCGTTCGTGTTGAGATCGAAACGCCAGGAGCCCACTTGGGCAATGGTCTGGGCGCGCGTCAGATCGCCCTGGCTTTCCTTCAAGCGCTGGGCGAGATCCATACGGCGCATGGCAAGGGACAAGTCCTCCGCCAACTCATCGAATAATTCCAGTTCCTCCTCATTCTGTACGTATACCAGCGGAACTGCGACCGAAAGAATGCCGAATACCGTTCCTCCGAACGCCAGGCGGCGCCGGAAACAGGCGTGTCCGGCATAAACAGACATTAGCGGGCAATCGGCGGCTTGCAATGCCGGATCCTGAATGATCGTCGTCTCATCACGTTCGAGAGACTTGGCCAGGAAGGTGGGAACCGGGCCTTGAGCGAGATCGGCGATAATCTTATTCCGTTGGGGATTCG
>JADFCT010000325.1 GCA_017161665.1 Candidatus Sumerlaeota bacterium | reverse complement strand
TCAGGCCCGAGGCCTCGGTCGGGAATGGCTGAAGCCTCGGTCGAGAAGCCGCGCTGAAGCGCGCTCCAAACGCAAGGGTCCCTTACCCCCACCGCCTGAAGGCGGGGGCAAGGAAGAGCCGGCTGAAGCCGGCTAAATAACCACAATCATCTCGGACAGGTCTAAGATAGGCCCCAAGGGCTTCCAATCCGTACAGGTCTACGATATGTCCCAACGGTTTCCATCTCGGGCAGGTCTACGATAAGCCCCAAGGGCTTCCAATCCGGACAGATCTAAGATATGCCCAGCGGTTTCCATCTCGGGCAGGTCTACGATACGCCCCAAGGGCTTCCTATCCGGGCAGATCTAAGATATGCCCAGAGGTTTCCATCTCGAACAGGTCTATGATATGCCCCAAGGTCTTCCAATCCGGGCAGATCTACGATATGGCCCAAGGGCTTCTATCCCGTCCCTCGCGTCCTGCAACCGACAGCCCCGGCGGTTAGAGGCGCCCCGCCTCGCGAACGGAAGCCATGGCCGCTTGCCACGCCGCGGAGGCTGCGTCACTCCCGTCCAGATTGCGTATCGCCTCCATCAGAGCGATCACGGCCGGCGGCGCCGGGCGGGCGCCGATCCCTTCACTGAGATCGACCAGAATCGTATCGACGCCCGCTTTTTTAGCCGCCTCAAGGAAAGCCCGCCGATGATCGGCCTGAAACCGAGGCGCCACGCCTTCGGCCCACGGAAACAGATCCAGGATGATATGGAGTCCCTTCATGGCCGATTCCCGGCGGAGGACCTCCATGGCTCGGAAGGATTTCCAGGTATGAGACGCCCGTGGGGCGCCGCTGTTCTCATAGCCTCCGTCCGACAGCACGCCGGCCGTCAGCGGATCCATGAAGATGTCGTCTGCCTGGAATCCGGCCGATCGCGCGGCATCCCAAATCTCCCAGGCTACTGTCAGCATGGCGTCGGTGGATTCGATCGGCTGGTCAGGTTCTGCCAAGGGACAGATAATCCCGAACGGATGGGTCTCGCGGAGAGCGATCAGATCATCCCAGTGGGAATCGTCGAGTCGAATGGGGCCGACCAGGGCCTTCGGTTGATCGGAGGGACGGTTGCGCCGACACGATGCTGGCGAACCGGTGGTTCGCGCGATCCATTCCTGCATGGCCGAGAGTTGAGCCTCGGGATTGCGGCTCCGCAGACAAGGGGCCGCTCCGGGAACCACCTCCCGCAAGAGGTCAACGTAGCGGCGCAGGGTGGCCGCCGGATCGGCAGCCTCCACTCCGTCCAGATCGATCAGAATCTGGCAGGCGCCTTGGCGCCACTGGGTTTCCATGAGATATTCGATCAGGGCCCGTCCGCGATGGGGACGACGAAAACCGCGATCCCCCGAATCCTGAATACAGCGCATGGCGGCGCCGGCCGGTTGATGGCGCGCTCGGATCCGGTCGCCGATCGGCGTCAGACCGCTATCCTGGAAGGGGTTCGCGTGTTTCGCGTGATGGTCTCGGCCGAAATAATAGTTCAGGAGCGAAGCCGTATCCCGCAAGGCGACGTCCCTTTTTTCCAGTATCGTGTTTTTATATTGGTCCAGATCGCCGTGATGCTGGAGACGGTAGTAGAGGGTTTCGCCCACACAGACGCGATTGGGATTGTTCCCACAGAATCCTTGAGGGTCGGCATCGCCACAGGGCGGATTGTTCAATCCCTTTTCACATTGGCCCAGGGTGCAGACATAATCGTTTTCGGGGCCGAAACAGTCGCCGCAGTGCTCGCACTGGTAGAGGAGTTTTTTTCCGATGCCCTCGAAGGCGTTGAAGGCTTTATAGAGCGCCCCCTCCCGTTCGGCTGACCGGTTCACGGGCGACAGAACGGTCTGGGCCAGTTTGTGAAAAGGGCCGTTTCGACGCAACGCGAGGTTGTGGATCAGTCGGGAAAAGGCCGCAGAATGCCGGACCGGCGGCGGCGGGCTGTCCACCAGGGGGAAATGGATGTTCGCCTTCACGTCCCGCCAGTCTCCGATGGCCAGCGCCGTGTCGAGGATGCGTTCGATCTGATGGATCGTCTTGAATTCGCCCGGTTTGCCCAGTTCCACACCACTATAGCCGAGTTGGCGAAACAGGGCGACCTGATGGCCGGCCCGCTCCAGCGCCGAATCCAGCTTCCGGCCCTCCAGCGCCGCCAGAAAGGCCTCGCTGATCACACAGCCGGGCAGGGACTGCATATAGCGGGCCACGGGGAAGGTGGCGACCAGCACATTGCCGATGATCCGCGCATCCGCTGGACGCTCCGCTTCCGGTCCCAATTCCTGAATCAGATGTTCAGACCGGTCCACATCCCATCCGCACTGGCAGATCAGCGAAACCGCGCCTTCCCGGATTTTTTTGCGGGCCTTGATGTACTGCATGGCCAGCGAGGCCTCGGTGTACTTGAACGGCGAAACGGCGGCGGCCGGCTCCAAAAGGGGGCGGGTGGCGAAGTCGGTCGGATCCGTCGCGCTGGACAGGGCTTCCATATTGAGTTCTCGGATCAGCCGCAGAATCCCCAGGGAGCCGATTTCGAAAACCCCCTTTGATTGATCCGACAGGTCGCCGGTCAGGGCCAGCGCCCGCCGAATCCCCAGATCGCGGAGGGAGATCAACAGAGAGCGGACGCCGTCCTGATTCATGTCCTTGCCGGTAATATGGGGACAGATCGCCAGGTCTTCCTCGGGGAAGCCATGCGCCCGCAGGATGGCGATGGCCGCGGCGTGATCATAGGACAAGTGGCCGCCCGGATTCTGTGTCAACGCCACACTGTCAAAGACGATGTCGTGTTCCCTGTACGTTTCATTCAGCGCCACCAGCCCTTGCGCCATCCGGGCGATCAGGATCAGATCCGCCCGCGAATGCGGCGTAAATTCCACGCTGATGGTGAAGGGCGTCTTGCCGGATGCAATGTCATTCGCCATGGGAATCCCCTCGAACCGAAACGACTCGGAACGGTTGCTTGCCCGACCCGCCACCCGCGCCGGCCCTCCCGCGGTCCGTTTCCCCCAAGGGGAGCGGGTTGGGCGTCAGCGCCAAGAAGAGGCGACACATGAAAACCCAATTCTGGAAGATCGATCGCCGACGATCAAGAGGGTTCTCAATCGTTGCCGCCGTAAGGCTCCAGCGTCGATTGGAGCGCAGGCCCCGGCGCCGCAAGGGTATTACTCAGCCGGTGGCTCTGTGGCTTCCTCCACAAATCACACGAATCGTCGTGCGTATTCGTGGGATTCGTGGACGGTGGTTTTTGCGTTTTATTATTTTCCGGTGGTCTTAGTTCCGATGTTCCATCACGACATCATCCAGGTAGAACGCTTTGTTGCCGGGGGAGGTAGAGATGAAACCGACCCAGCGGGTTTCCTTCCATGCCGGATCGCATTTCAAATCCGGGAAACCATGAGACGCGCCGTCGGGCAGCGTGATGTTGAGTGACCATTGACCGGTCGCCCGTCCCAGCGTGGCCTTCATCTCCACCTGTATCCACTGGTCTTCCGGCATGTCCATCCGCTTTTGCCCCTGTATCCAGATCCCTTTGTCTTGAAATTGCACGCTGGGGCCTACGCGATAGGGAGAGGCTTTGTCACGCCATTCGCATTGGACCCTGGCGCCGGGGTCCAGTCGGATTCTGTAGGCCAGGCGGGCCGCCCCTTCCGTGTACTGGGGATCCCAGTACACGTGGGGATTATAACTCGCTTTGAGATCCGGATGATCCTGGATGCGCAGGCACCGATTGCCGTCCGGCCCATCGGATGTCACGGCAATCAGATCGTCTCGGCCTTCGTGATTCAGAGTCGAAACGCTCAGGAGCGATGTGACGACCTCGTGGTCGAAGTCGTCGCGTATCGTCAGAGGCTCCGGAGCCGGGACCGTATACGGCTCGGGGAAGGCAATCGAGGTCGCGAGTTTTTTCCAATCCTCGTCGCCATAAACCCCCGCCTGGCCCGCATCAAAAGGTTTGAATCCAATTTGGGACGCCGGGGAGTCGGGGCGCAGCTCGAAGTTACGATGTTCCGGATCCACAAACATTGGATCGGCGACTATCGAACCTTTATCCTTTCCGGCAGCCTG
>JADFCT010000324.1 GCA_017161665.1 Candidatus Sumerlaeota bacterium | reverse complement strand
TTACCGCCTCTTTATAGTACATCTCTGCATTCTTGATATCACCATTTTTTCTGGAAATATCTCCTTTTAAAATCATACAGATAGAACTTGATGGCTTTTCTTCAAGAAGCATATCAATTTTCAACTGAGCCTGATCATATTCTTCTTTATCGATTAGAATCTTTATATTCTCAACTTCTGTTTGAAAAATATTAGAAGGCCTTATGGCAAATGCAATTTTTTGTATAATATTGTTTATTGAAATAGGTTTAACAATAATAGAATCAACATCATTTTCTGCTATAAAAGATACATGCTCTTCTGAAACTTCCGGCGTTATACATATTATCTTCACCCTATTTCCAAAAGTATCTTTCAAAGATTTAAAATCAAAAACATTTGATCTTCCATTTATTTTTGACTCGATAAACATGACAATCTGCGATCTTTGTTCCAAAAGATCCCTGCACTTCTTCCATATATCAGACGAAACATGAGCTAAGGATAAAGAATCATAGTTCAGCCCCATTGTACGCAATGCTCCGCGCATCGTACGTACAAATATCTCGTCATTGGTGACCAGAAAAAAAGATCCGTTCTGTTTCTGTAAAAAATTGGCGACGATCCTGTCGTAAACCGGAGCGATATCTTTTCGTATCAACTTATGCGACATACAAAGCCTCAAAGGGATTGACTGTGGAGCCAGGCGCATTGCCACTCTTGAAAAAAGAATATGACAATACCCGGGAAAAAAACGAACAAACATTCTTGATATTGAAATTACGGCAATATGCGAGTGCGGGCAACCCCGGACAGACCATCAAATATTTCAACAGATTCTGGCTTTCAATTTCACTTTCGGCGACGGCTTGCGCGATATGTGGGACTTACATTTGTCTTTTTGGTCCCGAACCGACAATGACGGAAACTGGCGGACGCAACTTCGTCAGTAAAAACCAAAGGACAAAACAAGAATTTGTCTAGACCACTTGAGACAGACTTGTCATGAACCGGACATGTTCCCGTCACAGATGTTTCCTAGTTAAGGCAAAACGCGAGGAAACATCATGATCCAGATCAAACAACTGACCAAGACTTTCAAGAACACCAAGGGCCTCGACAACATCAACGCCACTGTGGAGAGCGGGGAGATGGTCGCCCTCATAGGCTCTTCCGGTTCGGGCAAATCGACCCTCATGCGCCATATCTGCGGCCTCATGTGCTGCGACACGGACAGCGGCGGGCAGATCGAAGTACTAAGCCGCATCATGCAGCGTGACGGACAATTGTCCAAGAACGCCCGCAAGGTGCGCACCGAGGTAGGGGTCATCTTTCAGCAGTTCAATCTGGTCGACCGCCTCTCGGTCATGACCAATGTGCTCATGGGCGCCCTGGGCCGGGTGCCGACCTGGCGGTCCGTGTCCAACCTCTTTCCACCAGCCGAACGCCGTCTGGGAATGGAATCCCTGGCCAGGGTCGGCATGGCAGACAAAGCCTGGCAGCGCGCCTCAACCCTTTCCGGCGGTCAGCAACAGCGCGTGGCTATCGCCCGGGCTTTGACGCAACGGGCGCGCGTCCTGCTCGCCGACGAACCCATCGCCTCCCTTGATCCCGAATCTTCCCGAATAGTCATGGATATCCTGGCCCAGATCCACCGCGAAGACAAAATAACCGTTGTCGTCTCACTGCATCAGGTCGAATACGCCATCCGCTACTGTCCCCGAACCATCGCTCTGCGCCAGGGCCGCGTCGTCTACGACGGTCCCAGCACCGCCCTGACTCCGTCTTTTCTGAAGGAAATCTACGGATCGGAAACCGAGGAGCTCTTCTCTCCCGCCGTGGACAACGCCATGCGCCATCAGTCGAAAAACACCCAGAACCAACCCGCCCCGGCACCTGCCGCGGCTTAACGACCATCCGCACTTCAAAGGAGTAGAGAATGTTTCGCAAACTTTGTGGCCTGTTCATTCTTCTGGCGTTTTTTGGCGTCCAGAGCGTTTCTGCCGAGATAAAGGAAATCAACTTCGGCATCATTTCCACCGAAGCGTCCATGAATCTCAAGACCATGTGGAACCCCTTCCTGGCCGACATGGAAAAGGCCACCGGGCTCAAGATCAACGCCTTCTTCGCCTCCGACTATGCCGGAATCATCGAGGGAATGCGCTTCAACAAGGTGCAGGTTGCCTGGTACGGCAACAAGAGCGCCATGGAAGCCGTTGACCGCGCCGAAGGCGAGATTTTCGCCCAGACCGTGCCCGCCGACGGCCAGGCCGGATATTATTCCCACCTCATTGTGCACAAGGATTCCCCGCTGAACTCCCTGGAAGATGTGCTCAAGAACGCCGCCGATCTCTCCTTTGGCAACGGCGACCCCAACTCCACCTCCGGCTTCCTCGTGCCCAGCTACTACGTTTTCGCAGTGAACAAGGTCGATCCCAAAAAGATCTTCAAGAACGTGGTCAGCGCCAATCACGAAACCAACGCCCTGAGCGTCGCCAACAAGCAGGTCGACGTGGCCACCAACAACAGTGAAAACCTGGCGCGCCTGGATGTGACCCACCCCGACAAGCGCGGACTGATCAAGGTCGTATGGACCTCTCCGCTCATCCCCAGCGATCCGCTGGTCTGGCGCAAGGATCTGCCCGAAGCCACCAAGGCCAAGCTCAAGAACTTCCTCATGACCTACGGCACCACCGGCAAGGAAAGCGAAGTCGCCGTGCTGAAAGCCCTGGGCTGGGCTCCTTTCAAGGAGTCCAACGATGACCAGCTCCTGCCCATCCGCCAGCTCGAGCTCTTCAAGTCTCGCGTCAAGGTTGAAGGCGACACGACCATGTCCGCCGAAGAAAAAACCAAGATGCTCGCAGAGATCGACGCCAAGCTCGCCGCCATCAAAGCCAAGATCTAGACATATCACCCAACGCATGCGGCCGGCCACGTCAGGCCGGCCGCATTCAAGGATGCATTCATGACAGTTCAGAACACGATTCTTGTCGATAACCGCCCACCCCGCAGCGTGCAGTCTTCCATGACCAAACTTTCGGGATGGGCCATTGTCATAGCCATTCTGGCCTGGTCCTGGGAAGGCGCGGACATGCGCCCCATGGCGCTGATCACGGATGCGGGTAACATGGCCACTTTGGCCGGTGATTTTTTTCCGCCAAATTTTGCCGACTGGCGGCTCTACCTGGAAGAGATCGTCGTAACCTTCCATCTTGCGGTCTGGGGCACATTTCTGGCTGTGATCTGCGCGGTACCGTTCGGGATACTCAGCTCCGAAAACATCGCGCCCTGGTGGATCTACCAGCCCGTCCGCCGCGTCATGGACGCATGCAGGGCCATCAACGAAGTGGTCTTCGCCATGCTCTTCGTGGTTTCCGTGGGCCTAGGACCTTTTGCCGGCGTCCTGGCGCTTTGGGTCCACACCACCGGAGTCCTGGCCAAGCTCTTTTCCGAAGCCGTCGAGGCCATCGACCCGCAGCCCGTTGAAGGCATTCGATCGACGGGTGCGACCGTGATCGAAGAGGTCATTTTCGGCGTCATCCCACAAGTGCTTCCGCTGTGGATTTCCTATTCCCTTTACCGCTTCGAATCCAACGTGCGTTCGGCCACGGTGCTTGGCATCGTCGGCGCCGGCGGCATCGGGGTCGTGCTCTGGGAAATGATCCGCGGTTTCTACTTTGCCCAGACCTGCGCCATCATGATCCTGATCATCATCTCCGTGACAGCCATCGACCTCGTTTCCCAACGTCTGCGCAAACTTTTTGTCTGAACCGGATCCATACATGCCATCCCTCTGCTGTACCAATGCCCGTCTGGTCATGCCGGACGGTGTGGTCCACGGATCTCTCAGTACCGAGAACGGGCGAATCGGGGAGATAGACGCCCCCACGTCCATCCCCGGGTCCCTGGACTTCGAGGGCGACTACCTTTTGCCCGGACTGGTCGAGATCCACACCGACAACATCGAAAAGCACTTCATGCCGCGCTCCGGGGTGTGCTGGCCGACCAGCCTCGCCGCCATAATGGCTCATGACACGCACATGGTCGGGGCCGGAATCACCACGGTCCTCGACGCGGTCAGTGCCGGCGAATTCAGCGCC
>JADFCT010000323.1 GCA_017161665.1 Candidatus Sumerlaeota bacterium | reverse complement strand
AATCACGCGCTGAAAAATGCGTTGGCTGAGATCAAGACCCTTCGTTCCATCTTGCCCATGTGCTCCCATTGCAGAAAGGTACGGGACGACGAAGGGGTATGGTCCCGACTCGAGACTTATGTGACGCAGTTTACAGGAACCTATTTCAGCCACGGGCTCTGCCCCGACTGCATCCGAAAACTGTACCCGGAGGATGCAGAGGAACTCCTCGAACAACTGAATGCGCCCGAAAGGCATTAGCCGAGCCGATTCATCCTTATCCGCCCAAGACGGACAGACCGGCAAGGCTCTGTGGAGAGCGCCCTTTCCATTTAAGATATAATTCCCCGCCCCCGCTCGATTCATCATTTGCTAATGCAGGAAAATGAATAGGCTCCCGATTCGATGTTGAACACAAACGCGCCCGCTTCTTCCCGTACAAATTGGACCCCGCTGGCGGTGTCCACGGGTTGACCACCTTCCTCGATATGGGTCCGGTCGTCGGCCGGAATAGTGACCGTGCCCTGTGTATTGGGTGGGAGAACGAAATCAAAATAAACACGCCCCTTGTCCCGCCGCCAGGCGCTTCGGATAGTCCCTCGGACAGACTGATAGGAACTTTTCGCCCATTGCAGATCTTTGACAACCTGGGGACGGAAATGGATTTTGTCGAAGCCAACGGCTTCGGGCGCCGGTTGGATGCCGCCCAGCCAGTTGAAGAACCACTGACTGACGGAGCCGAACATCGGGTGATTGTGCGAAAAGGTGTTGTCGCTGAACGCCCAGTGCTCCCAAAGGGTTGTCGCTCCCTGTGCCAGCATATTCCCCCAGCCGGGGAATGTCCGTTGGTTGACAATCGTGTATGCCGTTTCGGCGTGGCCGGCGCGGGAGAGGACCTCCAGCAGGTATCGGGTTCCGAAAATCCCCGTGGACAAATGACCGTCTTTTTCCTGGATGGCAGCGAGAAGACGCCGCAGGGCCTGTGCGCGGTCGTCTTCCGTCAACATGTCGAGATGGAGCGCGAAGGCCTGCGACGCTTGCGTGCCGGGTCCGGCGACACCGGTGTCGGGATCATAGAATTGATCCACATAAGCCTTTCGGATCTTCTCGGCAAGGTCGCGATACTGTTCCGCCCTTTCGCTGGAACCGGCCACACGCGCCAGTTGGGACAACAGACGAGCGCTTTCGCAATAAAGCGGTGTCACCATGGCGGGCGCCGGCGCGGCTTCCAACCCCTCATGATCGCTCAGACCCTTTGTGACAATACAATCGGGATACTGTTCCTGAACCAGCCGCAGCCATTTGTCCGCGACAGGGAATTGTTCGCGAACCAGATCGACATTGCCATAATAGCGGAGCATTTGGGCCTGAAGTGACGGGTGCGCCATGGCCCAGCCCACGCCACAGTACTGAATCCCCACAAACGGCGCCGTGTCGGTCAACATGCCGTCCTCCAGGGCCGCATCGGCCCAGTCCCGCGTGATTTTGGGATAAAAAGCGGCCATGTCGAGATTCAGCATAAAGACATCGCTGGTCACGACCAGGTCTCCTCCATATCCGAATCGTTCGCGATGGGGACAATCGGACTGCACATCGAAGATGTTACTCAAAAAGGTATTGCGACACATCGTCTGGATCCGATTAAACATCTCGTTGGAGCATTCGAACGCCCCAACGGATGCCACATCGACATTCAGACGAAAGCCTTTGACATCCCCAAGAGACGGTCGGTTCGGCAGACCGGTGATTTCTACATAGCGAAAAGCGTGAAAAGAAAAACGGGGCCGCCAGGTTTCCCGACCAGCGCCGCGGGAGATATACTGATCCGCCTGCCATGCAATTTCTGGCGCGCCGGGGCCGCCAATGGGTATTTCCCCACCCTCCGGCGTTTTTCGCATTCCCTTAATCTGGCCACAAACACTGGTCATGGGATTCAGCGAACCGTCATTGTTCAATAATTCGCCATATCGGAAGTTGATCACGGCGCCTTTGGGCGCCTGAAGCGTCAGGGCGATCCAGCCGCCAAAATTGATTCCCATGTCATAGATATAGGTTCCCGGCTGGGGCTCGGTGATGGAGCGGGGACTGATTTCTTCCGTTATCCGAATGGGAGGATACGGGCGCCCTTCGAGTTGTCCCGTCGGCTCTGTGGCAAGGGAAGAGGCGCGCCAGGTGTTCGCATTGAAATCCGGCTCGCTCCAACCATCGAGCTCACGGCGCGCGTCATAGACCTCACCCAAATAAATGCTGTTGCGCAGGATAGGCCCCTCGGCAACTTTCCATGACGGATCGCTGGTGATGACCAGACGTGTTCCATCTTCCATTTCCGCTTCGACGCGCGCGATGAAGCACGGCCTGCCCACCGGCAACGCCTTACGGATATTGCGTCCTCCCCACATCCGCAATGGAAGCGGATTATACCACCCGTTGCCCAGCGTAACACCCAGGCAATTGTCGCCCTGTCGGACGTGATCCGTCACGTCAAATGTGTTATAAAAAATGCGTTTGTTGAACTGGGTCCACCCGGGCGCAAGCTGGTGGTCGCCCACACGCTCTCCGTTCAGATAGGCCTCGTAATACCCCAGACCGGAAATGTAAAGGCGCGCGCGCCGGACGGCTCCATGGGCGCGGAAGGTCTTTCGAAAAAGCGGCGCGGGATCTTCCTTGTAGTGATCGGCATCCTTTTCGGGAAGAGCCTTGCCGTCCGAAATCCATTGAGCGTCCCAATGGTCGAAGGGGCCGATGCCCTGTTCCCACCAGGCAGGCGCGCTCCAGGCGGTCCAGCGCCCGCGGTTATCTTTAGCGGAGACCTTCCAGTAGTAGCGCCCCCCTGGCCGAAGGGGCGCGCCGGCATAGGATACGTCGAGGGACTGACTGGATTCCGTCATGGCGTGATCCCAACAATCCCCACGATTTTCATTGAGAACATCGGGCGAAGAGGCCACCAGTATCCGATAGCCTGTTTGCTTTTGACCTCGCTCTGACGATGCCAGATACCAACTGAGCCGAGGATGCGCCGCATCAATTCCCAGAGGATTCGTAAGGTTTTCGCATTTCAATCCCGCCACATCCATCGCCGATCGGTTGGCGACAAGGTTCACCATGGACTCCCCCATGGAATGGCCAATCAGATAAAGGGTTTCCCAGTTGCGAAACCAATGGTAGTCCTGCCCGGAGGGGGATTCTTCGCGGGGCCTTTGGAAATGCCGTGTTTCAACGCCACTGACATTATCCTTGAAGGCCGGATATAATTGGGGATCCGCCAATCGCAGCTGGGCAGCCATTAATGTCTCAACCCGTGTTTTATATCGTGCCGTGGGAGCAATGTCCCATCCCCCCATACCGGTGTTGGCGATCACAAAGGGCAGGTCTGCAATTCCCAAGTCCTTCCGGATATCTTTTATAAAGTGTTCCATATTCTTTTCATACGCATCCACGGCCTGTTGATTGATGCGATCATTCCAGCCCTGATGCCATCCAAAGCCAATGATCTCATAGCCCTTTCCGTCATACGCGGGATAATAGTGCTTAAGGTTCCCGGTGATTTCTTTAACATGCCGCAGGATTTCGGCGTACTGGAATCCCATATCCCCATCTTTTTCGGGCGTCGGATATTCCGTGGAACTCGGTGACAGAAAGTTGTGGGAAAGGGACCGCCCCCCCCATGCCGACTTGATGATCAACACTGGATCGGCATAGTAGTCGCCAACGGCAAATCCGAAGCCATATTCCGGACCAATGTGCTTGTCATCGGCGCCATAACCAGTCGTCAACCAGCCCATGCGCTCCTTGTCCTGATAGGACAGATTGACGATCCAGACATCGTCGCGGATAACAGGCTGGCCATCTTGATCGACCAGAGGACCATAATCCTTTGGATTGCTTTTTAAATAGGCCTCCATCGTGCCCGTCGTTCCTTCGATCTGGCCAAAACCCACCATATTGGACTGGCCTGACAGGATGAAGATCTTGAGTTTTCCGTTCGCCGGACCGGTATTCACGGGGGAGACGACAACGGCATTCTCTCCGTGGTCTGTTTCATTCGCCGCCGCGACATCAGCGAGCAGCAGCAAGATTGTTCCCAGCAGGAATAATCCGGTCG
>JADFCT010000322.1 GCA_017161665.1 Candidatus Sumerlaeota bacterium | reverse complement strand
ATTTTCCAAGTCTGTCAACCGTTCGGAGTAAGTTGAAGCTCGATCGTCGTAGAAAGAGCCCTGACTGCCAGGGTACAATACATCGTTCCGATAGCCCAGATAGTTGTCAAGCAATCCATCCAGGGTTTGCTCGGCCCACTTGCGATCTTTGCTCGCCAATTGGAGGCGTATGACTGTCGATTGAGGGACCACCGCTGTTTCCAGTCGTTCTTGAATTAAGCGGGTTTGCGCCGCCAATGGCGTCAATCCAACGCTGACACTATCCTGTAGCGTTTGATTTAACTTCCGGTATATTCCATATAACGGATATTGGGCGGTGGGCTTTTCTTCTTTCCAGATGTTTTCCTTTGAAATAGATCGACTGCTTTCGGTGTTGTCGATCTTCGACATACAGATCAATGTCCGCATTGTCAGTTCGGGCGCATTGATGATTTCCAGTTCCGATGCCAAGTCCTGTCGTGACGCCTGAACCGGTCGCGATTCGGCGATTTCGATGGACTGAATGCTCGGTTGGGGAGTCTTATCCCGCATCATGACCGAAGCGGTGGCGCGATAGGTGGGCGCCCAGAGAAATGCAATGGCCACGGCGATGGCCAATACAATGAGGTTTACCGTCACAATCACGCCGAGACGCGCAAAAAACATTTGAACCAACTGGCGTTTCCAGTCTTCGGATGACATAACTCCATACCCTTTCAAAAGCCGAGGTGATTAGGAAGCAACTGCGAGAACTGTGCCCAGTACCGGGCCCTGTCAATTGTAATTGTCATCAAGGTCGTAGCCAAACGTGAAACCCCATCCGCGGAACATGAGAATATCCGCGATCTCCTGAGACAATTCAGCCCACGAGGCGGTCCCTCGACGCGGCACATACACGATATCGTCTGGCGCCAGGAAGAAAATATCGGTATCCGATTCCATATCCAGAAACTTTCGAATATCCAACTTCTTGGCCACCATCTTGTTCTCATGACGGCGCACCACCACCACATCCCGCAGGTTGGCCGTTGTCAAAGGACCATTCGCCATCGCCAAGGCTTTCACGACCGGGATGGGTTTCACGATTTCGTAGGCGTCGGGCGTTTGCACGTCGCCCAAGACGTAAACCAACGAGCCGGTGTGCTTTTCCAGGAACAAGTCACATGTGAGTCCCGGAAGCAATGCTTTGTATCGCTGATTCAATTCGTCGCTGACTTCTTGAATCGTCCGATTGGCGACCGTCACATCCTGCAGTTTGAAAAAGGTGGCTTTGCCGTCTGGGCGAACGGTGACCAGTCGACTCAGGCCTCGAGGGGCGGTATGGAGGTCGGTCTTGAGTTCTTTAATTGCGGAATAAAATTCCGGTACGGTTACAAAAATTTCTGGATTTCGAAGGATGTCCGCATAGGCAATTTCCAGTTTCTCTCGCAATTCGCTGACGGAGAGGCCGACGACATGCACCTCGCCGAGGTAGGGGAGAGAAATCATCCCGTTCGGGCGGACATTTTGCTCCTGATTCAATTCCGGCGCATGAACGAAATAGACGGAAATCGAGTGATCCACTCCGAGCCGAAAGTCATCATGTGGCGCTGTGGTGTCAATCTGATATAGCACATCCAAGAGGTCATCCGGCCGAATCCGATATTCGGGGAAGACGCCTGAGGTGGGGAAATCCTCCGAAAAGGGAAAACTGATCGTTCCAATTTCAATCTGCCGTATTTCGCCAGGATCCCACTTGTCCTTCGGTTCCGACGAACAGCCAATCCAAAGACTTGCGACCGCGCTGATCCATACGGCGCAAATGATTCTTCCAGTATAGCCGATCTTCAAAATCATGGGACACACTCCGTTTACCGGTAGAAAATCCGAGGCACATAGAACCGTCGCTTATTCATCACCACACCCAGTATTTTTCCATCCACACTGCGAATCTTATCGCGCGCCAGGTTCAGGACTTCCCATTTGGTTCTGGCGCATTCGACGACCAGCGCGACACCGTCAAAGTACTTCGCCACCGCCGCCGCCTCCGATGATGCCAGCGCCGGTGTGCCATCCACGACGATATACTCGTATTCTTCTTTCAAAGAGGCCAGGAGGTTCGCAAATGAGGCGGCCCATGCTTCAGTGATCGCCGCATTATCGCCCAACGGTAACAGTCGGACCTTAGGGTCTTTCGTTAGCCGGATGGCCTGTGTCAAGACGCTGACATCCCCTAGCGCTTCCACAAGCCCTGGAGAGGCCGTGACGCCGAACAACTTATGCAAATCGGGGGAAGAAAAGGAGGCGTCCACGAGGAGGACAGGCCCGGAGGCGCCTTGGGCCAATCCATGTGCCAAGGCAGCCGCGGCCGTCGTGCGCCCTTCACCGCGGCGACTACTTGTGACCAGTATGGTCTGAGCAGCCTGTCCCTTTGACGCGCTCAGCAAATTGCCAGCTAACGACATGAGGCTGGATTCGTTCTTTGAAAGGATCGATCTCAGTCGTCTCGATTTCATAGCAGTTCACTTCAAAGTGAGATGGATGGAGCCATGCTCCAATGTGCCCTTCAGGCCAAAACACCGTCAATAATAACCGAAATATGCATGAATCATAAAAGACGCAAGGAAATAATTCCCTTATAAAGGGGAACAAGGTAAAAAAATCATTACTGTTCCATTTTAAAAGTGAATATATCGAAATCCATGCCACTCGGTCAAGGAAAAAAAAATCTCTAACGGAAATCTAACACAGTGCATACATTATATCGCTGAAAATCGTACTGTTTTTTTTTGAGTAGCGCCTCGAAGACGGACCATTTTTGCGCAGATTCTGACTGACCGTTCATCAAGGCGCGATCGTTGAATGCCGATTCGGCCAACAGTCATTTTTTAGGTGGCGCGGAAAGAGCCAGTGGTTTTATAGATAAGACTATCAACTGTCGCCACGGATTCAATGGGTCGAGTTGGGCACAGGTCCTTGCCGAAAACAAAGGAACGGAGGACCCTGATGCATTGAAAATCGCAACGGGAGAAGCAGATGAAAGAGCAATGGAACGATATCGGCGGTTCCGTCCATCCGGCGAGCGGACCGGATTATTTGTCGCTGGATAAACTCCGGGAAGTGCAATTGCAGCGACTGCGCGCCACAGTGCGACGCGCTTATGACCATGTGGATTTATTCCGACAGCGTATGGAAGCGCGTGGCCTTAAACCGGACGATATTGGGACGTTGGCCGACATCGCGCGGCTGCCCTTTACGGTAAAAACAGACTTGCGTGACACTTATCCGTTCGGATTATTTGCCAGCCCACTTAATGAAGTGGTGCGAGTCCATGCTTCGAGCGGGACGACGGGTAAACCGATTGTCGTGGCTTATACGCATGAAGATGTGAATGTCTGGGCTGAGGTCATGCTCCGTACCTTTGCGGCCTGCGGATTGCATCGTGGGGATATTATTCAGAATTCATACGGTTACGGACTGTTTACCGGTGGATTGGGCGCCCATTACGGCGCAGAGGCGTTGGGCGCTACGGTCATTCCCACATCGGGGGGAGCGACGGACCGGCAGCTGATGGTGATGAAGGATTTTAATGTAACGGCTATCTGTTGCACGCCCAGCTATTTCCTGCATCTGTTGGACCGGGCCGAGGAATTGGGGATCTCCATTCGTGACCTGCCTTTGAAGGCGGGAATTTTTGGCGCGGAGCCCTGGACCGAGGCCATGCGCGAGCGCATCGAGGGATACGGCAACATCAAGGCCTTCGATATCTATGGGTTGTCGGAAATCATTGGTCCGGGTGTGGCTTCTGAATGCGCCTGTCAGGATGGTCTGCATATTTTCGAAGATCATTTCTATCCGGAGATCATCGATCCGGCAACGGGCGCTCCTCTGCCAGCGGGCGTCGAAGGCGAATTGGTCCTGACCACGCTCAGCAAAAAGGCCATGCCCATGATCCGCTATCGCACACGCGACATCACCCACATCATTCCTGAGCCGTGCGGATGCGGCCGTACGATCCGCCGGATTCGCCGGGTGGGGCGTCGAAGCGACGATATGTTCATCATCCGTGGCGTCAATGTGTATCCATCACAAATCGAATCAGCGCTGCTACAGGTCGAAAGCGCGCTGCCCCACTATCAG
>JADFCT010000031.1 GCA_017161665.1 Candidatus Sumerlaeota bacterium | reverse complement strand
TAAACCATTCTATCAGAAGGGGTGGCCCATCATCTCCCCGCATAAAATCGAAGGCAAGCTGTTTCAGTCCATACCGACCCTGAGCCAAGCGGACGCGGAGACTCTTGCGCGCAATGCGGCTTGACATCCCCCGTCCCTTTTGCCAGCTTCCTCTTTTGTTGATTGCGGGCGTCACTTTGGCTCGCATTGTGTTGTTCAAATCCAGAAGGGGCTGTTCTGTCGCGTTCTATCTGGTCGTGGACGGCAGGTCTGATGTTAGATGTCAGCCCCACTGGGGGAGCAACCGCGCGATCCTTTCCGACGGATTCTGTGGAGTATCCACTCAAATCAAGAGCCTTTGCTGCCGGTCTTTTATTATTTATGAAAGGTATTCTTAAAGAATGTATTCAGACATTTCCCGGTTGGATCGAAGGGTCAAACGCCTTATTGCCCTAATTATTGTCGGCATCCTGGGAGTCGCCTGTCATCAAACGCCTCCCGTTGAGGAGATGCCATCGGAGTCGGCGCCTCTTCCGGATGTGGCCACAAGCGATTCCGCCGTTCGGTCCATGCCGCAAACCACACCCTTCCAGTTGACATTGTGTGACGCCTATGACACGCCCATGGTGGGAGTGGGGTGGCGTTGGGGGGATCCAAAGCCAGAACCGGAGTGGTCCGAGGCCGACCGACGGTGGCTGATCAATGCCGATTTTATTCAGGGGCGGATCCGAATTGATGGGCTGCTGAATGAATTGCCCTGGAATACCCCCAGCCGGATCAACGGTTTTTATTTCTATGACAGCGGACAGGGCGAGCCAGAGCGCACACGCACGAGTGTTCGATTCCTTCGAGACGAACTCGCGCTCTACATAGGGGTTGAGTGTATTGACGAGCGACTCCCGCGTTCGCCGGACGACCGTGAACAAGTCGAAGGGATCCTCAAAGATGACGCCATTATCATCTCATTCGACCCGGAGGCCGATTTTGCGGATCCCTATGCCATGCGTTATCTTCGCATTCCGGCCGCCCGTGGACTCAATCCCAAGGGACTGGATGATTTGCCAAACAAGAACGCCCCTTGGGAGTACGCGATTACGGTGGGCGAGGGGCGATGGTATGTCGAAATCGCGATCAAGTGGTGGGGGCTTCACCCTACGCCCGATTTCCGTGGCGTCTGGCCTCTGAACATCACCCGAATTCGCAGTGACCATGATCCCCATGGTCCATGGACCCCGTTTCTGCCCGACAAGACGTTGAAAAGCCCCACGCCGGGCGATCGGACGTCGTCTTCCGGCGATGATATCTTTGAACGGAACTCCGCCTGGCGTCCCATTGGGGGCGTGGAGGGACGGGATAAGAATCAGATGCCGCGTATTGGCACCGGATCGAAATTTACGGAATTTCTATTAATGGCCAATGAACTGTCCATTGAGGGACGAGATGATCAGGCATTTCATCTTCTACGGGGCGCCCTGACCGCATACGGCGGACGGGCCGTTGACGCGCTGGCCATGACCAACGCCTTTGCCACGGCCTGGCAGGAAACCAAAGCCAGTGTCGAACTCGAGTTGCTCAACAAGATTCCACAGGCCTTCGCCATGCCCTATGGCGCTTCCGATCCCGGGCCGCGACGTGTCCTGCTTTCCGTCTTTGATCGTGAAAATGGTCAGAAACTACGCCAGTCGCCTGTTTATACCTTTTTCCCCACTCACGCCATGGAAATGGTTGAACTCCGAGCGGCCCGAGGCGAACAAGTCCACGGGGCCTTTGTCCTGACGCCCATTAACGATATTAATGATCTCGAAATCAAAACCGGTAATCTGTTCAAGGGGGATCAGGCCATCTTCAGCACCGCCATACGGGTACGTTCCCTGGAGCCTACGGTGGATGCTCGCGGCTGGCGGCTGGATTCACAGGGGCTTCGCGCCTGGCGCCCCATGAGCGAAGAACTCAACGATGCGTTGACCGATCGCGATACGCCCTTTGACATGACGGAAGGACAGCCCCGACTGTTTTGGATCACTGTTGATGTGGCGGATGTTGAGCCTGGACTTTATCAAGGGAATATCACCCTCAGCGCGCGTGGGAACGCCTACGGAATGATCCCGGTCGAAGTGCGTGTGGAGGATATTAAACTTGAAAAAACGGAGCGCCCGGTTTTCGGTGTCTGGCAGACATGGAACAACGCGCAACGAGCTGAGCGCGAGATGCGAATGATGGGACGGTTGGGCGTGAACTATTTTTATCACGAACTGGACACGAATGAGCATGGGGCTTTTCAATGGGGGCGTAAGGAATCGGCCCTGATGCAGGTCGCTCACGAAATGAGTGGCGATATGGCCCTGACCCTTCCCACCACATTGGCTTACAATACCGATATGCGCACCCGGCTGCTCACCGCTGTCAATCAGGAACATCAATCGCTGGAAGAGGCCCGGCTGTCTTTTGTCCTTGACGATCTGCCCTTTGGAGGAGGCCTTTATCCGGTCTATCAGGCGCTCAAGAGTACCTGTCTTTGGGCGCGCCGCGCCGCCGTGATTCACTCGCCGGACCCCAAGCTCAAGGATTCCGTCCATC
This sequence comes from Candidatus Sumerlaeota bacterium, assembly GCA_017161665.1. GTDB lineage: Bacteria > Sumerlaeota > Sumerlaeia > JADFCT01 > JADFCT01 > JADFCT01. The sequence goes on along the minus strand of JADFCT010000031.1, from coordinate 15,010 downwards.
TTATCGACGACTGGCTTATCTCTGCCGGGTCAGAGGGTTTCCTCAGCGAGGACGGTCCCTTGGGACAAATTCTTCGGGATCCGGAATTACGTCCGATTATTGATCGGTATCAGCCTCAAAAGCGTTTCCTCATCGCTCACCAGGCGCCCAACTCGCCGACGGTGGCTGAGGCCGTCAACAGCCTGCGGGCCAGTTTCTGGTATGCCTGGAAACATGGCCTCGGCGGTGTGGTCACTCGTTTGGACGAGCGGGCCTATCCCACCGGTCCTTCGGCGCAGCTCCAGGCTCTGGCGGATGGAGCCGAAGATTATGCTCTGCTCAAGCAGTTCCAGCGGCGACTGGATGAGCTGACAGAGCGAGAAGATCTGAGAGAAAAAGTCCGGGAGGCTTGGGTTGAGCGGATGACCACAGCGCGCGATCAGGCTTTGGAAATCATCCTGGACGAATCCCAGCGCGACCGTTTCGTCACAGCCCGCGACTTGCTTTTTGACGCGCTGCTTTCCGAGGACCAATATGCCGAACGGTACCCCGATAAGGTGAAGGCGAAAAAAAACATCGGAAATCTTTTTGGAATATTGAATTAATTGATTTCATTCCTAAAGGAAATCGTGGAAAATCAAATTCTGATTTAGGGGTAATTGCCAAACGAAAAACTTTGGCGAAGAACCATCCCAAGCCATGAGGTGTGACCCATGAAGACGGCGAGAAATTTCGTGATGCTGATTTTGGGAGCCTGGTTGTTGACGGCTTCCGCGGGCGCTCAGATCAATGCCAGCAATATTGATTCGAAAACGCGTGAACAGTTGACGGCAATTGTCAATGAAACCGCTTCGACGGTGGTCGCGATCGTTGGCAAAGAAGACTATAAAGAAAAACGCGACAAGTATCGTGAGGACATTCGGGTCTTTCTCCTCAAACGGGTGGATATGGACCGCGTTGGTCTTTTGACGCTGGCGATGAATAAAAAGAAATTTTCGGACCAGGAATTTGAACAGTTCAAAGACTCTTTTTCCCGCCTGTTGTTTACGACCTATATTGATCGGATGGAAACCTCGTCGGCTCAGGAAACCCTGCAAATTCGGAAGTTTGTCAAACTCTCGAAGACCTCGCAACGGGTGCAGGTCCAGACTCACTCCGTGAATCCGAATTCATCTGCAAAGCCTTTGGATGTAGCCTATAATTTCTTTCTCAATGAAACGTCCAACGATTGGCGCGTGGATGATATCAAAGTCGAAGGTGTCAGCCTGGTCTCCAACTATCGAACTCAGTTCGCTAAAATCCTGGCCCAAAAGACGCCTGCGGAACTGATTGAACAAATCCAGACGAAGGTCAAAGACAATGAAACCAAATCCTGAATCATGCATCTTGAAAAACCTCGCGCTCGTTGCGCTCTTGATAGTCATTGTTGGCGCCTTGGGATGCGCCGGCGCCGGATCGCCTGCGCCGGAAGCGCCCGATAGGGGAGGCGACACCAATGTAGATGCTGATGTGGAGTCGGATGAAGAACTCGAATCCCTCTTGGCCGAGTATGGCGATGAATATGGGGAAGAAGGGGCCGTTTCCCGATCCGATCCATTTTATTACTGGAACGTGACCTGGTTTCACTTCAACGACAAATTCTATTTCTGGTTTCTTCAGCCCGTGGCCAAAGGTTATGGCTGGGCCATGCCCGATCATGCCCAGACCGGTATCAACAACTTTTTCCGAAACATTGAATATCCGGTTCGACTCGTGGCCTGTCTGGCTCAGGGACGGATGTATGACTCCGGAACGGAAACGGGACGCTTCCTCATCAATACGACCATCGGTGTCGTCGGTTTCTGGGACGCGGCGGAGCAAATCTGGGAAATTGAGGCCCATGCGGAAGATTTCGATCAGGCCATTGGGCGTTGGGGAATCGGTCCGGGCTGGTTCATCACCTGGCCGCTCCTGGGACCATCGTCGGTTCGTGGGACGGTGGGCGCCGTTGTGGATCGTTTAGCCAATCCCAAAACCTGGCTCTTGGCGGATGAACCCGCTATTGGCATCGTTACGACGGCGCTCGACATTATAAATGAAACGTCTCTTGATCCGGACCGATACGAACAGATGCGAGACATGTCCGTCGAACCCTACATCGCAATCCGGAACGCCTATTTTCAGAACCGCGAAAAAAAGGTGAAAGAATAATCCGGCGCAAGGCTTTGCGTGTCAAAGTTGGTGAATGATTGGTGGAAATCGATCGGAAAGAGCGCTTCTCATGTCAAATGCCTCTCCGATCGTGTCAACGCATTTTCATCCGGTCTCTCCACGAGAGGCTTTGGAAAGCAATCCGCTGATTGGGAAAATAAGTCGATTTCGTGCAAAGAATCTGAGCATGGAACTGGCCGTCTACCGGCTGTGACAGACGCTTGGGAATGGGTTTTGTCTGACGAGCGTCCCAAAAAAATGGGTTATTCCTTCGGCATTTTCGGCAAAAGGGGACCTCCGAACAGAGAGGCCGTAAAAGGGGTTTCGCTCATATCATACGGTGGTTCCTTCGTTGTCAGGGGACGATCATTCCGATTGGCGACTCGGGCGGCCAGCAATGCGGTCTTGATGACATTGTTTTGGTCATCGCGAAAGCGGACCTCATAAAGGATGGCGTACTGCTTGGTGAGTCGCCCGCTAGAGTTCATTGCCTTGAATTCGATTTTTGACTGGGGAGGAATGGACACACTGGAAAGAACCGAGGCCAACGGCGTTTCAATTGCCGTCGCCAGGGGCGACTGGTTTTCAGATAGGATCAACTGGTTGTTCATCTGTTCCACATCCAGGCGCAATACGATGGGGTTTTCGTATGGGATACTGCTTCCTCCTCCGCCGTGTTCCAGGTCGGTCCCATCCCATGTCCACCAGGCCGTGATCAGTCGCACCGGCCAATCGGGAGTAATCGTCCAGGCAAACGGTTGTTTTTCGATATCTTTTGCGTTCCCCGAGGGCAGCTGCTCTTTGGACCAGATCATTGCCTGTGGATCGGGAGCCGTGAAACGCCAAATCCTTCCGTATTTATCTGAATTGGGATCCAGCGCGGTCAATAAAGCCCTCAATTCTTCCCGGCCCTGGGTTTGAACCCAGTCCATGGGCGTGTTTCCTTCCTCGTCCCGTTGTTCGGTGTCGGCGCCGGCAGCCAGCAGGATTTCCAGGGTGGCCCTTGGACAGCGCCCCTCACCGGGCTCGGATAAAACCACTTCATGCACAGCGTTTTGACCACCCTCGCGCGTTAGAAGGTGGACGTCGGCGCCGGCTTCAATCAGCATTTCGATCATATCCTCGCGACCCATTCGGGCGGCCCAATGAATTGGGGCCCGTCCCACCCGGTCATATTCATTCAGCGGGGGATTCCAGGTCAGGAGATACCGTAAGACATCCGCGTTCTGTCCTTGGATCGCTTGATGTACGACCCGTCGGCCGCTTGGGGTTTCATTCAGTAATTCCGGATCACCTTCCAACAGTCGTTTTACGGTTATCAAGTCCCCTTGAAATGTGGCCCTCTCCAATTCGGTAATGGCGTTGGAGTCGGTCTTTTTTAAGGGTATTTGACTTCCCGAACGGGATCGTCCCGGATAAGCGCGTGAAACGGCAAATCCCTGTTCTTCTGAAAGGTATCGCAGCAAGAACCGTTCTTTTCCCACCCGAAAGGCGAGACCGTCCGCATCAGACTCCATCCAACGGCGTTCCCCGGAGGAGTCGATCAGATAATACATTTCCTCCTCTTTTCTCACTTCAAACAGAAACGAGTCGGACTGGGCGGTCAAATGGTAAACACCGGCATATTCCACATGGATCGGCGGTTTTACTTTTTCGGCGTCCCCCCCTTCGACGCCGGGGGGCAAGACGGTTTGCTTCGTGTCTTCCGGCTCCTCTGGTTCCGGGACCTTAATCTCTTTGCGCCCAACGGCGGATGCGTCCGTATCTGATGGGGGAGCGGGTATTGTCCAATCCATTCTTTCGTCCGGATCGCCCTGGAAGGGTCCATAATAGGAAACGGCGCCATACCCCGCTTTGTTCAATCGGACATAAAAGATGCCGCGATCGGGCAGCGCATACACGGCGCCGTCATAATGATCATACCGGACAATTACTTCATCCCGGAGGGAGTATTCCGTGGCCCATGGTGGATCTTTCTCAAACAGATCCGGTGTCTCACGTGCGCTGTCCGTACGAGTGGCCTGAGACAAATCAAGTCCGTGGAAGAACAGGCGTTTGTCCTCCGGCGCTGGAGCATGTCCGCCCGTTCGCTCCGCTTGCGCTTCAAATGAAAGTCGGTTACTGAGGATCTGTTCGGCTTGGAGGTTGTCGCCGTCAACCGGATACACCGTGATGGCGGCCTGGACGGTTATCGTTCCGCCCCCCCACTTTAAAAGTCCGACGTTTCCCCTGCCTGTCCAGAATCCTTCCGTCAGTTCGATGGTGATATCTCGAATGACATCGCCGGGTTCCAGACGTTGATAGACGCCTTCGCTCCAGGCGGGATAGGAATACCAGTCGCCGTTGAACCAGATTTCGCAAGCGGCTTGGTCGGCCCATAGACGCCATGTTTGTCCACCGACATTGCGCAGGTCCAAACGCAGTACAGGCGTTTGGCCTTTGCTCCAGACCTGCTGGTCGGCACGCAGCCGTGCTTGAATGCCATGCTGGATAGGCAGTCCCGCGAAGCGATCCGCATCGAAGTCAAGGGTGGCGGCGTCGGCTCCGGCCGACTTGGCCTGCCACCACCGTTCCCAAGCCTCTTTCCGGGCGCCGAAATCCAATCCGGTCAGCGTATCTAATGCTTGCGCGATTCGTGTCAGATGGCGTCCTGTCGCGTTGGCAAGTCGGCGCATCAATACGCGCGCCGCCTCGTTGGCATCGGCTTTACGCATTTCCTCGAGACAGACACTTCCGTAACCGCCGCTGTCGCTCCAGACGCCATCAGCCAATAGTTCCATTCGCGGGCGTTCTCGATTGGCCTGCCACCATTGTCGGCACTTTCCGTACTCGCCCAGCTCAAAGTATTGCCCGGTGGCGCGGAGGAAAAGGAGTGGGAAGTTCCGCCCCCCCCCCCAGTATTCGAGCAGAGTGTCAATCGCCGCCGGCGTACCGATTCGAGCCAGGACGGTCAGGGCCTGATGCCGAATTTCCACTGACGTATTAGCCTGACAGATTGTGCGCAACGCGTCGATAATTGTCTCATTCGAATAATGAATGATTCCCTGAAGAATTGCAGCGCGTCCTGCTTCATCACTGGATTGAGACGCCATTTCGATTAATACATCCAAGGCCTCGGGACTGCGTTCGATGGCTAGCGCGCAGGCTGCGTCCAGGCGCGCGTTGATGCGACGTCCTTCCATCAAACTGCTTTCCAGCACTGGAACGCCCTGACGATCCCCCCGTCGGAATAACCGTAGCGCGGCTTCATGCCTGCGTTCCGACCATCCCAAGCCGATCAGTTCACCCTTCAGCCCCGCATCCATCGTCTCCTTGATAAGATCAACCAGGACGACGCTATCGAAAAGAACTTCGCTTCGGCCGATAACGAGACGGAATTGTGGCCGACTATTCAGCGCTGTCTCAATGGTGACGATGATGCCGTCCATCAATGTTATCTGAACCACTGGGTCGCCTACGGCGCGTCCCCACTGGGTGTTCTGTGTGGACAGGGGGCTCCAAACCGGCGCTCGATCCAGGCACCGGAATAATTCCGTGAGTCGCGCCGCCGGAATCGAATAGATCAGATTTATTTCGTCCCGACTGTACAGCGGTTCGATTTCGATTTGCGCTTGTCGAATTTCCCCGGTATCAAATCGGGGGCGAAGTTGGTCATTGACGATTCGGAAGTAAAAGCCGAAATCGACGATCGGTGTCGGTGTCGGTTCGGAATGGAACAAGGATGTTTCCGCAGTATCGGATGTGGCTGTCACGGTTGGAGTCGGTATTAGAACCGGTGGTGTTGGCAAGACGGGTGTTGGAAGGGCCGGTGTGGGTGAAGGGGTCGGGGTGGGAGTGGGCTCCGGCGTCGGACTGGGCGTGGGTGTCGGTTTCGGGACGCTGATCATTTTATACTGAACACGAATACCGCTGGGATTGCCTGGCCGGGTATTTTCAAGGGAACGCACTTCCATAATCTGAAGGATCCCCTGTCCCCCTTCACGCGTTTCGAAGAGATAGGTGGCCGTCTCATCCTCCATGGAATGCATGTATATGCGTTTGTTCGCGTCATCGATTGAAAGTGGCGCGGCCTCCAGTCTTTCCTGGATGGTGGTCGTTGTGATGGTGTCCCACAATTCGGGTTTCACCGATACCACTTTCATATAATAACAAACGAATCCCAGGTTCTCGGATTGATAGATTTGCCCATACGCATCCGGGCCTCCACGGTGTTGCCAGAGATCCCCGAACAGGAACTCGTCGTCGAAATCCACCCAATCGGGCATCGGTGACAGTTTGCCGGTGTCAAAATCAATAAAACAGTTGCCATTGGGCGATCCGGTAACAAAGCGTTGAAAGATTTGGCCAAACCCCTTCCCATCGGCGTAATAGCTGGTCGGGAGGCCCTCTGTGGCGCCGGCGCGGTCGCCACTGAAGACAGAGGCCATTGGCGCCGTAACCATATTGAATTCCAATTGATTGGCCTCTGGATTGTAGAGGAGTTGAATTTCATACCGACCTTCCAGGTTGAACTCAACGGATTGTGTGATGTGTTCATTGCCTTCGCTGGGCGCCACTGCGAACCACAAGGCGCCTAAAGGCAGATCCTTCAAATAGAAGTGTCCGTCCTGTTCGGATCGGTATCGATCCAGATATTTGAGCCCTGGAGGGCCATCCTCGCATTTGGCGGTTATCGTTACTTCCGGAACCGGTTCGCCGTTCAAGGCCGTTATGCGACCATCGATCATGACGGCGCGTTTCATGGAAAAATCCAGCGAATACGGTCGATCTGGCAGGACGCATTTTTCGAGCCCCCCAAACCATTCGGGGGCCTCGGACGCATTCTGCGCCATACCCAACGCCCCATGTCGGTTTAGATTTACTTCATAAAATCCTTCTTTTGATGCGCGGATTACGGCTGACTGTGGCGCCGCTTCCTGGATTCCATCCAAACTGAGCATGGTAATGCTGGGAGCGAATTGCAGAACAAATCGCCCGTCCAAGCCTGACAGGGTTTCTCCCGTTAACATCAATGTTTCGATGCCGCAATGGGCGCTGACGCGCACCCCTTCCATGGGTTTGCCCGACTCATCGGTTACGGAGCCCAGAACGGTAAACTCCTTGTTCGCGCCATAGGCGTCAACATTCTGAGGCGTCGGCAGCCGCCCCGGTCTCTGTCGGGTTTGCGAGCGTTTGGCGTCCAATCCCTTGGGGCCCAAATCCCGGACCACGGATTCCGTCGGCTCCTGTAGTGACCATGCGGCGACCAGGCCTGCTTCATTGCCGAGAAGTTTTTTTGTCATTCCCGCCTTGATCGCCTGGCCAGATCGGGCCACTTCCCAGATTCGGATATCTGCTAATTCCCCTTCAAAGTGTCGCCCCATGGCGCCACTACTTTTGCCAATGGACAAAGGCGCTTGAGCGGGAGCCGCCAGAGACACGGAAGTATCCCATTCGCTTTGTCGTTCCACTCCATCAATGAAAAAGACGACTTCCCCGTCACGCCAGACAACGGCCACGTGATGCCATTCGCCTTGCTCGATGCGGGGTTCCGGACCGCGTCGCCAGTCGATGGTGGCCGTCAATTCATGCAAGCGCGCCCCGTCGCCTACCGTAAACACAAAGGTGTAAAGATCGCCATCCTCTTGCCGGTCGGCGCTTTCATAAGCGGATGGAAAATAATCAGCGCGAAGCAATCCCCCCCGAAGAACCGGGGTCACTGATAAGGACCAGCCCTGGAAGTACGGCGCTTCCTTGGACAAGAATGCTCGCTCGTTTAATACATTCCCAATACGTACCCACGCCTCAACGGTAAATTGAGAGCCTAAATCCAGACTGGGATCATCCGGAGCCTGAAAGGAGTCGTCCACACCGTCAAAAACGGCGCCGTACCCTTGAGGTGGCAAAGCCAGAACCGTGAGAAATGCCTGGTTACTGACAATTCGAACGGAACGCTCCGCCTCTTCATCTTCGAGGTCCGGCATGAAGGCGACACGGATTGAATGCGAACCATGGGTCATGCGCAAGGGCTCGCGATCTTTTATCCGGATCCAGTTTTCGTCCAGGATTAGACGAATATCGCGGAACGCGTCACCCGGCTCCAACCATTCCGTATGAGCCATTACGTTCAGCCCCCAGGTAAACCATTCCCCATCCACCTCAATCTCACACATTTCATGTGTGCTGACCATGGACCAATTGCGCCATCCCTGATTGCGAATATCCGCGAACAGGATTGGCGCCTCGCCCATGGGGAATGATGGCTTGAAGGGCGTCAGGCGGGCCTGGAGCCCATCCACGACTTCGCCGGCCCATTCCTCGATGCTTGCGCCCCCCAGTTCCCCGCTCCAGGCGCGGGCTTGCTCCAGGATTATTTGACGCCTCGCCGCGCTGATCTGAGAAAAATAATCGGATTTGCCGAGCAGGGATTCATCGAAAAGGTCGGCGCCCTGTTGTTTTGCGATTGCCATCAGAAGTTCCAGCGCCACATCGCTCAACCGCCACACATAGCCATTTGCGCCCAGTCCCTCATCATAAATGCGTGTGGGACGCATATCGCTCAAGAGTCCCGTTAGCGCGGGAACAGCAGGACGACCGATCTCCAGAAATTCATCGGCGACATTTTGTTGCGTCAATCCAAAGATGCGCCCCCGGGAATCGGGGATCAATTCAGACTCACTGAGGTCTCTTAACTGATAAACAAGGTAGGCGATCCCCTGATCCCCCCGTGTCATGTCCATGGGGCGTGTCTGAGAAAAAACGGCATCCTCTGTGGCCATTCGAGCCAAGTCGTCCGCTAGTCGGCTTGCGGGCCGCCCAATGTCCGACGATGGCTCCATGGCGGCGACTTCTTCCATTCGACGGGCGACCTCTTTACGCGTCTCGCCGCGGCTTAGCAACCGACAAGCGCTGATAAAGGCCTCTCGCTGTCCCGGCGGCGCCAACCGCCCTTCGATCAGTTCCATATCCCGAACGCCGTCCGTGAACGGAAGTCGGATTACGTCGATGCGAAACACACCGGCCGACGCATTGGCTTCCCATAACCCGTGGTCCAGAGTGACATAGCCTTCGCGCAATTGCGGGTAGTCGGATGGCGACACACGGACTTCGTAAATTCCACTGGACTGGCTTAAGGGCGAAGAGTTGCGATCCATGATCGTAACCGATATGCGCCATTGAGAATCGATCACTGCACGTTCCGTCAGGTTCAATACTGCGAGAAGTTCGTTCCCTGAACGTTCAAAACGAGCCGAGGAAATACGCAGGACCTCACCCGACTGGGGTGAGCCGGTGGATAAGCCAACCAGCACGTTCTGGTCCAGTGTAAAATATCCTTGCGATGATTGAGAGGTGGGGCGGAATGCCTCGACAACCAAAGGCCAGGCGTCCGTCGATTCGCTACTGATTCGTCGCTGCAATGTTTCGCAGTTGGTTAACGCGATCCGCTGGACCACCTGTCGAGCGCCCTCAATCTGAAGGGAATTTCGAACGACCAGGCGATACCCGAGTGTCGGAAACTGACAGACGGCGATATTGGAAACTTCGTTTAAAAAGTCATGCCGTTGCGAAGTATCTTGGAGGGAGACGATATTGATCAACAGTTGTTCGGGGGTTTGAGGCAAACGACTGGGAGTGGTCCCACCTTCTCGGGATGGGAAAAACGCAATGGCTCCCCATTCCTCCGATTCTTCCAAACAGGTTTCATTATATTGACTAAAGGCGGGATTCGTATAGCGCAAGTTCATGAGATCGGAATGAATCCCATGGATCAAGGCGCGTAAGGATTGACTGGTCTCGGTGTTTGCCGTCATGTCCTGTGAACGGATACGATCCTGCGCGCGCAGTGGTACGGGCGAGATGGCGATGATGCCGAACAGGCATGCCATCCCGATCAACAGGCTCCGGGACCAATAAATCCGGATTGGGTTCGGCGATGCCGGCATCATGTTTGATTTCCTCCGGCGGACGCGGTGGCGATCAAACTTGTTGTTGATGGCCCCGGGCGTTTTTTGACCAAGTGCAATCGTCCGCCACCGGCTCGCACCAGTGACGCCTCAATACAATCCTCGCCATAGCTGGCGTCATTCACATGAACATCTGGCGCTGCCGCCGTGACAAAATCCAGGCAATCCGCTTCATCATAGATATAGACGTAATCGACACATTCAATCGCCAAAAGGATTTCGGCTCGCTCGTTCTGGCGCAACACCGGTCGATCCTCGCCTTTGTTTTTACGCACGCTCGCATCGCTGTTGAGGCCGACAATCAGGACATCTCCCTGCAACGCGGCTTGGCCCAGAATATAGATATGCCCGCCATGGAGCAAATCAAAACACCCGTTCAGGGTGACGACGCGCCGTCCGGCGGCCTTCAACGACCGGGAAAGGGTCTCGAGGTCATCACGCCGCAAAAGAATTCGGTCATTCATTTTCCCGACATCCATGTATGATATTCAAGAATACTTGGAAATAGTGCCTCAAAATTCCTCTGAAAATCCAATGATTAATAGCGATAAATGCCGATAGGGGGACAATTGAGCGAGCCCGTGTTCAAGGCAGGCTCGAAACGCTTGCATTCCCGGAGCGGGAAACTATATACCTCACTCAAGATTATGTCATGGTCGGAAGAGACTGTGCTATCAGGCGCGCTATTTTGAGCCGCCATATGAAAGGACGAGGAGGCTTGGTATGAAAGGCAGATGGATCCTGATGGGTATGTTGCTCATGGTGGCGGTAGGAACGGGGGCATTATTCGGTTGCGCCGGTGTGACGGAGGACGACGGATTTGTGGCGCTCTTCGATGGCAAAACCCTGAATGGCTGGATCGGTGATGAGAGACTGTGGAGCGTGGAAGACGGTGTGATTCTTGGCTCAACGGAAGGCGTGACGATCCAGCGCAATACCTTTTTGTCCACAGAGAAGATCTACAAAGACTTTGTATTGAAAGCCAAAGTCAAGCTTCGCAATCACAACAGCGGCATTCAGTTCCGCAGTGAACGGAAGGATGATTTCGTGGTGGTGGGGTATCAGGCTGATGTAGCGACGAAGACGTATTTCGGCATGTTGTATGAAGAGGGCAAACGCGGGATCATGGAATACTGGAAAGCCCTGTCCAAAGAAGAACAGGCGGCGATTCACGGCGCCTCGAAAGCCGGGGAATGGAATGCGTATGAAATACGCTGCCAGGGGGATCATATCACGATGACCCTGAATGGGGAACCGGTTTTGGATCTCATGGATCCCGATGGCGCCAAAGAAGGCGTCGTGGCTCTGCAATTGCATCAGGGGGAACCCATGGAAGTGCGCTTCAAGGAGATCTCGATCAAGGAATTGTAAGCCGACTTCCAGGACCTGGGAGGATGCTGGAATCCAAGGCGACTCAGGTCGCTCTTTGCTCCGGTGTCCTCCTTTTTTATTTGCGGCCCATCGATACTACGGATTGCATTAATTGCCAATCCGGATGACGTATTATGCCTATTATGGCTGCTCCAAAGCGGCCAAGAGTATTCTATACGGTCTAAAAGCATGGGATCTTTCTGGTAAACACTTTTTTTCGATTGGTACACGCTTTGCTTTATGATGCTGGGGAAATGAGTCCGCACCGTATTGCGGATCGATGACTTTGGGAAATGGAGGCGATCATGAGCGTCCAGCGAAAAACAAAAAGCCCCTTGGGGTTGCGACTGGCGATTCTGACAGGCAGCGTGGCATTGTCCCTTCTGTTGATCTGGATCATGGGGTATTTGCTAAAGGACATTGGGAACTTTCGAACGGTCACTTCTCAGGAGATTTTGGATCGCCACGTGGGGGTGGAGCTGCGCGAGAGTATGGAGTCCCAGTCTCTGATTATTGACCGGATCAAGCAGAATCTGGGTGAAAATGCCGATCGGCAACAGTACCTCCATGAAAGCATTGACACTTTCAGTCGGACCTTGGATCAGATGATCCGTTTGAGTCAGGCCGTCGGGGCCGTGGAGACACCCGCCGAAAAGGACTCGGATGTGGTCGCGATATCTCAGCGCCAGTTCTTGGCTTTTCAGGGCGATTTACAATCGGCTAAAGATAAGGAACTGACGCTGACGAGTCAATTGCGGACGGAAGAAAACACCCTGCGCGATCTGAGGAAAGTATTTGAAGAACGGGAAAGGGAAGCCCGAAAGGAATGGCAGGCCATTGATCGCCGGCAAAGTTTTTGGGCCGCTGCGGCCAAGCTGGCATTTTTATTCCCATGGATGGCTTTCGCATGTTGGCTCTATCTGAGCAAGCGCAGCAGCCTTTGGGCGCCCATGGTCTATGCTGTGGATGTGGCGGTGGTCTGGCGCGTGGTTTGGGTGATCCATGAATACTTTCAGCCTGATGTGTTCCGCTATCTTTTGCTGATTGTGGCCATCCTGATTTGCGTTTTCATCCTGATTCATCTGATCCGGAGCGCAGCGCAACCAGCGCTGGCTATTTTGATTCGACGGTATCGCGAGGCCTATCGAAAAGGACAGTGTCCCACGTGCGGATTCCCGATTTTAATGGGGGGCGAAGGCGAGCGGGCGATGGCGATCCGACGCCTGGCTGGAAAACGAGTTACAATCCAAATTGACGGAGACGCCATGGAGGCCCGCCCCTATGCCTGTCCCTCTTGCGGGGAGGGATTGTTTCATAAATGCCGGAAGTGTGGACAGACGCGTCATACCCTTTTGCCAACGTGTCGGCACTGCGGGGACCGTGAGATGCCGTTCGATGGCGAGCGTCCGGCGGACGAGACCGTGACGCCCAGTTGAACCCGTCAGGTCCCTTGAAGAACCGAACGGACCATTTCCAGAAGTTGATGGCGTGAATACGGTTTTTGGATATATGAGACCTGTTCCTTCAGAGCGCCATCGTATTCGACGATATTTTCGTTGTATCCAGTGGATAAAATCACCGGCATTTCACCACCGTGTTCCCGAATCTTTTCGATAGCGTGCCAGCCGTTCAGATTGGGCATGACGATGTCGGAGAGGATCAGGCGGATGGCATCCTGATGAGCCAGGAAGAGTCGGACGGCCTCAACGCCGTCTTGAGCGACCAGGACATGGTATCCCGCTTGGGTGAGGATCTGTTCCGTAACCTGGCGGACCATTTCTTCGTCTTCGGCCAGCAAGATCGTTCCGGAGCCCTCCACGGGAAGGGGTGTAATGGGCCTGGCTTTTTTTGAAGACGCTGTCTGCTCGGTCACAGGGAAATATATCCGGAATCGCGTTCCGATATTCAATTCACTGTACAGGTGGATGAATCCGTTATGCTGACGGACGATACCATACACGGTGGCCAGGCCCAGGCCGGTTCCTTTCCCCAGTTCTTTGGTGGTGAAAAAGGGTTCGTATACACGCTCCCGTGTTTGTTCGTCCATGCCATGGCCGGTATCGGAAATGGAAAGGACGACATAGGCGCCTATATGGGCCCAGGGGTGGGATGCTTTGAATTCCCGGTCGATAATCTTGTTGGAGGTTTCAATGGTCAGTGTGCCGCCATTGGGCATGGCGTCGCGCGCGTTGACGCTGAGATTCATCAGGATTTGATCGATCATGCTGCGGTCGGCGTGAATACTCCATAATTGATCGCCGGGATTGAATTTCAATACAATATGTTCGCCGATGACGCGCCGCAACATTTTGAGCGTTTCCGCCACGGTCATATTCAGATTGAGATTTTCGGATTCCATGTGCTGGCGCCGGCTGAAGGTCAGCAGTTGCTTGATCAGTTTTGCGGCCCGGTCGCCGGCTTTTGAGACCTGGCGCAAACTTTTGCGGGCCGGCGCATCGGACGACAATTCCATCAGCGCGAGGTCCGCGTTGCCATTGATCACTTGGAGCAGGTTGTTGAAATCGTGCGCGATTCCGCCGGTCAACTGTCCGATGGCCTCCATCTTCTGAGCCTGGCGCAGCTGTTGCTCCAAACGCTTTCGTTCCTCTTCCATTGCCTGGCGTGGACGCAAGTCACGGGCAATCGTCAGCGCATAAGGCTCATCATCGGATTCAAGGAGCCCCATACGCAATTCGACTGGGATCGGATTGTTTTGACAGTCTTTCAAACGGCTTTCCACCAGGTAGGAGCCCTCTGCGTTCAGTTCGTTCAGTTTTTCCGCCGCGTCTGCCGCGTCCGCATACCGCTCATCGATTTCGGCTATGTTCATCGCGAGGAGTGTGGATTCCGAATAGCCCAACAAGGCGCATCCTTGTTTATTGACACTGGCGATTTGGCCATTCATCCGGATCAGATAAATTGCGTCTCCCGCCTGATCATAGAGCGTTCGGAATTTTTCCTCGCTCCGTCTCAAGTGAGATGCCATTTTCTCGCGTTCCTCGATCTCGATCATCAGGTCGTTGTTCACGCGAGTCAATTCAGCCGTTCGTTTCGAGACGATGGCCCTCAGGTTTCGATTCCACATGAAAACGACCAGCACCAGCAGCCCCAAGACAACCAGAGACTGATAGAGCCGCGTGGGATCGAAGGGCCGGACGGGCTGTTGAATCTGCCATTTTCGGCGGATGGCATTGCGGTCGGATTCTGGAATGGTCGCCAGGGCTTTGTCTATGATCTGCGTTAAAAGAGGCCAATCCGACCGGACAGCCATGGACTGGTCATAAACATAGGGCGAGTCTCCAACAAATTTGACATTGGTGTAACCGAGTTTCTGGATTGAATAATGAGCGTTCAGGGAGTTGCAGATCAACGCGTCCACTTGGCCCAAGGCAAGAGCCCGCACGCATTCATCTGTATCAGGGAGTGGAATGAGATCAATTTCCGGGTAATCGCTCGAAACGTTCTCATGGATCATCGTGCTTTCCTGCACGGCGACCCGCGTGCCATTTAGATCGGTTAAATTTGAG
>JADFCT010000321.1 GCA_017161665.1 Candidatus Sumerlaeota bacterium | reverse complement strand
GGAGGGGCTCCATCGACGGTATGGGGCCACGCCAAGCGAAGCGGCCCGCAAGCAGATGCGATATGAATTGGAGGTCATCCATAAAACAGGTTTTGACGATTATTTTCTGATTGTCTGGGATTTTATTAACTATGCCCGGGAACATGATATCCCCGTCGGACCGGGGCGTGGGTCAGGGGCCGGGAGTATTGTGGCCTATTGTCTCGGCATTACGGATTTGGATCCCCTGGCGCATCGCCTGATTTTCGAGCGCTTCCTCAATATCGAGCGGCTGGAGCCGCCGGACTTCGATATCGACTTTTGCACGGATCGCCGCTTGGAGGTGGTGGACTATGTGCGCCGGAAGTATGGGGTCGAGAATGTTTGTCATATCGCCACCTTCGGGGCGCTGAAGGCGAAAAATGCGATTCGCGACGTGGGGCGCGTGATGGATGTGCCCCTGGACCGCGTCAATATGGTTTGCAGCATGATCCCGGGCGACCCAAAGATGACGATCGATAAGGCGGCGAAGGAAAGCGCCGAATTTCGGGATTTAATCCGCAATGATGAGGAAATCCGGGCGTTGACCGGTTATGCCCGCCAAGTGGAAGGCCTGCACCGTAATCCGGGCGTTCACGCCGCTGGTGTGATTATCACCGACAAGCCGGTGTCGGAATTTGCGCCAATCTTTTGCCCCACTCCCAGCAATCCAGATGAAATCTGTTGCCAGTTCTCCATGTCCGATGTGACGGCGACGGGGCTGTTGAAGATGGATTTCCTGGGTTTGAAAAACTTGACGGTCATTCAGAACGCCTGTCGCATGGTCTTGGATCGCTTTGACTTCGAGATCGACTGGGCGAATATTTCGCGGGCCGATGAAGAGACCTACGCCTTTCTCCGAAAAGGACAGACCACTGGCATCTTCCAGCTGGAATCGTCGGGGATGCGGGATTTGATCAAAAAACTCGGTCCCACATGCTTCGCCGATGTGGCCGCCATCATCGCCCTGTATCGGCCGGGACCGATGGAAAACATCCCCATGTTCCTGGAGCGGAAGAAAGATCCGTCCAAGATTCAGTACCCCCATTCGATGCTGGAAGAGATTCTGAACGAGACCTATGGGGTGATTGTTTATCAGGAACAGGTCATGCAAATCGCCCAGAAGATGGCGAATTTTTCCATGGGGCAGGCCGATATTCTCCGCAAGGCCATGGGCAAGAAAAAAGAAGCCCTGATGAGGGAGATGCAGGTTCTCTTTATGCAGGGGGCGGCGGACAACGGCGTGACGGAGCAGGAAGCCCAGGCCGTCTGGGACTTGATGGCCGAGTTCGCCAAGTATGGCTTCAACAAGGCGCATACGGTCGCTTATGCGGAAGTCGCCTTCCGCACCGCCTATCTCAAAGCCCATTACCCGGTGGAATTCATGGCCGCTCTCATGACAAACGACATGGGGGATACGGACAAGATGGCCGTCCTGTTTGCTGAGGCGCGGGATATGGGTGTGAAAATTATGCCGCCGGACGTGAATGAGTCGCAGGTGGACTTTACTGTCGTGGACGGCAACATCCGCTTCGGCATGGCGGCCATCAAGAACGTGGGCGAAGGTGCCGTGCGCGCGTTGATCGCCGAACGGGAAGCGAACGGGCCGTTCACCTCCTTCCAGAATCTCTGTGAGCGGACGCTGGACAAGGGAATCAATTCGCGGATGTTGGAACATATGATCAAAGTTGGCTGTTTCGATTCGCTGGGCCACGGGCGGGCTGCGCTCATGGCCGCCCTGCCGCAAGTTCTGGAGGCCGCTCAGATTGCCGTCGGCGACAAGGCCTCGGGACAGATGTCGCTCTTTGATGGCTTGGGCGACGGCAGTGAACTGGCCATGGGCGAGACCGCAATCCCTCGTGTGCGTGAATGGAGTGAGAAGGAAAAACTCGCTTTTGAAAAAGACTTGACGGGTTTTTTCATCACCGGTCATCCGCTGGACGCGCTGGCGATTGATATTCGTTCCTTCAGCGATACGAATACCAAGGACTTCGCGACGGAGCCGCACCGAAAAAAAGTGCGCTTGGTCGGACAGATCGTTGATGTGCGCCGCATTACGACCAAAAACGGCGATCCCATGGCATTCATTCAAATAGAGGATTTCGAAGGCCAGCTCGAAGCCGTCATCTTTTCGCGCACCTACCAGGAAGTCGAGCATCTGCTCATTGGTGGCGCCCTGGTGGTGATTGACGGTTCGGTGAACGAACGCAACGGAACCAAGAGTCTGATTGTCGATCGGCTGCGGGATGCCGAGTCGGCGCGGACCAGTCTGGCGAAATTCCTTGACGTCATCATCCCGTTGGGCAGTATTACGACCGAGACGCTTGGAACACTCAAGCAGGTCCTGAACCGACATACGGGCTCCTGTCGGGTCCGTATCATCATTAAAACATCGGAAGGGGATGTGGTCGTCCAATCGGATAACCGGTTTGCCGTCACCCCTCGCAACGAACTCCTGCGGGATATCGATCAACTCCCGTTCGCCAAGCAACTCGCCATGGCCGAAAAATGACACTGCAGAAGGAAGGGACTGATGTCTCTACACACGTTTGATTTTGAAAAACCAATCCTCGACCTCGAAGAGGAACTTGAAAATGTTCAGATGAAGATTCAGGAACTGGACGCCTCCGCTTCCCGTCAGGCGACTGCCACGGCGGTTGCCGAGGGCGAAGAGCCGGTGAAGAGCGAGGAGGCGGGAACCGAAGGGGTCCCCAAGGATGCCGCCGGGGCTGAGGGGAGCGAGGAAGAAGCGGAACCTGCCGTTTCGCCGGAGGAAGCCCGGGAGGAACTGGATAAGCAGGTCGAAAAACTGCAAAAGAAACTGGCTCGCACCCGGAAGAAGGTTTACGAGAACCTGACTCCCTGGCAGCGCGTTCAAATCGCCAGACACCTGGCGCGGCCGCACCTGCTTGATTATGTGGAACTGGTCTTCAACGACTGGACGGAACTGCATGGTGATCGTCAGTTCGCCGATGATCCGGCCATGGTTTGCGGTTTCGCCATGCTGGATGATCAGCCCGTGGCGATTGTGGGGCAGCAAAAAGGCACAAACACCCGCGAAAACGTGGAACGCAATTTTGGCATGGCCCATCCCGAGGGATACCGTAAAGCCATGCGTGTCATGAAACTGGCCAATAAATTCAAGCGCCCCATTATTGCCCTGGTTGATACGCCGGGGGCCTATCCGGGCCTGGGTTCCGAAGAGCGTGGCGTGGCCGAAGCCATCGCCCGCAATATGAAGGAAATGTATGAACTGAACACGCCGATTATCGTCGTCGTTATCGGTGAAGGCGCCAGTGGTGGCGCCATTGGCATTGGCGTGGGGGATAAGGTTCTCATGTTCGAGAACGCCTGGTACACGGTTATTTCCCCGGAGGGCTGCGCTTCCATTCTGTGGCGCGATGCCAAATACGCCTCCTTGGCCGCCGACGCGCTCAAATTGACTTCCAAGGATCTGATCGAACTGGGAATTGTGGATGAAGAAATCGCGGAGCCTCTGGGGGGCGCCCATCATGACCCGGCCCAGGCGGCTGAGAATCTGAAGACGACGCTTCTCAAGCACATCAAGGAACTCCAGGCGCTACGTCCGGAAGATCTGAAAAAAGCCCGTTTTGAGAAATACAGAAAAATCGGGAAAGTACTGGGGGGGTGACCGCCGCTCAAGGACTGGGTCTGACTGTTTGCCACCGCAGGCGTATCTCCACGTCTGCGGTTTTTTATTCAGGGGGGAATCGGGTGAATGGGTTCCTTGCCGTTCGCGCCGGCGGTTGACGCTTTTCCGGCTTGCATCACTTTGACAGATCATTCACTCTCACAAGGAGGCTTGTGAGGTCCGGGGCGTTCGAGGCGTCGGAAATTGGGCGCCCCTCCGAGTGATTCCTTTTGTTGGATCCTTGAGACGATCCGGATCGGTTTGAGGTTCTTCGACTTTTTTTGAAAGGCTTGATATGCCCAAATCTATGACTGGTTTCGGATCGGCGCGCCGATTGACGCCCTTGGGCGTTTTATCCATCGAAATCCGCTCCGTGAACAATCGTTTCCTGGACATGATGTTCCGGGGACTGGGGGATCTGCGAGGGTGG
>JADFCT010000320.1 GCA_017161665.1 Candidatus Sumerlaeota bacterium | reverse complement strand
TTACTTCGTCAACGCAATAGAGCCCAATGAACTATGGATTCTGGAAAAAGGAGAGGATGGCTTTTCCACAATTCGCCGTGCAGATGAGGATCCTTTGATTGTTAATATGGTCGAAGAGGGCGTGCCGCTTGGGGGATTGTGGTACAGTGAGTACCTGGATGAAAGGCCACCCTATGCACCTTGAAATCCTTGTGGAAGATCAATCCGGAAAAGTCATTTTGGATGAACTTGTTCCCGAAATCATTGGTTCCGAGCATACTTATCGAGTGAAAAGTTACAAGGGATCGAATGACCCCCCCAAAGGAATGAAGGATCCCAAGAACGTTGGGAACCGCATTTTGTCCGAAAACCTTCCAAAATTGCTGAAGGGGTATGGGAAAACGTTTTCCGGCTATGGCGCCAATTTCTGTGCGACGGTGATTGTTGTTTGTGATCTTGATAGAAGGTGTATGAAAGACTTTCGTAAACAACTTCTAGCGATACTTTGCCAATGTAACCCACAGCCAAGCACCCGTTTTTGCTTTGCTATTGAGGAAGGTGAGGCCTGGCTTCTAGGTGATATTCCCGCCATTCGAGCGGCCTATCCCCAAGCGAATATGAAAACATTAAATCAATACACGAACGATTCCATCTGTGGCACTTGGGAATGGTTGGCTGACTGCATCCATGAGGGAGGCGCTCAAGCCCTTATGGAAAAAGGCTTTGCGACTATCGGTTTGATGAAATCCAGATGGGCCAATGCGATTGTTCCATACATGAATATCGAGGAGAATCAGTCGCCCAGTTTCTGTTATTTTCGTGACACATTGCGCCGATTGATTCAACCGGTGAATGAAACGGCCGACGAATGACCCCCTTCAATCTCATTTGTCTCAGTCACCTGATGTGGGAAGAGACTTTGTTTCAGCGGCCGCAGCATCTGATGTCGCGGCTGGCGGGGCGGGGGGCTTTTGTTTACTATCAGGCGTCGATCGGCACGCGGCGATGGATGCGGCTTCGGCGCGAAGGGACGCCGCCGCTGGCGGGGACGGTGGTGGAGGGGCGGTTGCATTTTAGGACGTTGCCCTATATTCCGGGCGCCTATCGACTGCCGTTCGTGCAGCGCGCCGATCAAGCCTTTCAGGCCTGGATGGCGCGACGCGCCCTTCGGAACCGTTTCCGTCTGAACGAATCTGAACGTGCCAATATGCCAATGTCCCCACGCTTGGAGAGGAACGGTTGCTGCCCGTGCCCGACCGTCCTGTGGCTTTATCACCCGGACATGATCGACGTGGCCGGGCGCGTGCCCCACGATCTCCTGGTCTATGATGTGATGGACCAGTTTGCCGCCTTTGACGGATCCCGGCCGGGTGTGGCGGAGCGTGAGGCGAGGTTATTGGCCGAAGCGGATATTGTCTTTACGGGCGGGCGGACCCTGCACGCGGACAAGGTCGGACGACGGCCGGACGCGATCTGTTTCCCCAGCGGGGTGGATGTGGATCATTTTGCTCAGGCGCTCGCGCCGGAGACGCCCATGCCTCCGGAAGTGGAGGCCCTGCCGAAGCCACGGTTGATCTATATCGGCGCCGTCGATGAGCGAATTGACTTTGATTTGGTGGAGGGCGTCTGTCGCGCGCGGCCACACTGGTCCTATCTGTTCGTTGGCCCGCTGGTGGGCATGGAGCGTCCGCCGGTGGCGGCGCCGAATTTCCATTATCTGGGGCCGAAACCATACAGCCGGTTGCCGGAATATCTCAAAGCCGCCGACGTAGCGACGATGCCCTGGCGGCGGAGTCCCCTGACGGCGCATATCTCGCCCACCAAAACGCCCGAATACCTGGCGGCGGGGCGGCCCGTGGTGAGCGTTCCGATTCCCGATGTGGAGCGGGACTATGGCGACACCGTTTCCCTGGCCGACGGCGCCGAGGCCTTCGCGTCGGCGTGCGACGACCTGATCGGCCATCCTCCCCCCGACTTGTCCGAACGCTTGCGGGCGCGGGCGCGCGCGGCCTCCTGGGAGGCTATCGCCGAAGCCATGGAGCGTCGCATCAGGGAGGCCCTTAACGTATGATGGATTCAGAACGCCTCGCGCCCGGCGCCGTGATTGCCGAGGGACTCGCCAAGCGATACCACCCCCAAACCCGGTCCAGCGCATCGCTTAAGGAATGTGTCATTCATGCTCTGACCCGGCCCTGGTTGCGCCAGACGCCCCCCTCTTCCTCGGCGCCGGCGTCCGGTTCCGAGGTCGTCGCGCTGAGCGATCTGACCTTTACGATCCGTCCCGGTGAAACCATCGGCGTTATCGGCTCGAACGGCTCGGGCAAATCCACCTTGCTGAAACTCATCGCCGGCATCGCTCAGCCTACGGAGGGACGGTTGCGCGTGGGGGGGCGCGTGGCGGCGCTGCTGGAACTGGGGGCCGGATTCCATCCCGACCTCAATGGCATCGAAAACATTTTCCTCATGGGCGCTATCCTGGGCTTGCCCCGGGCCGAGATTCGCCGGCGCCTTCCGGAGATCGTGGCCTTCGCCGACATTGGCCCGTTTATCCATACGCCGATTAAACACTACTCCACCGGCATGGGCGTCCGGCTGGGCTTTGCCGTGGCGGCCCATCTGGAACCCGATGTCGTCTTGCTGGATGAGGTGATTTCCGTGGGCGACGCGGACTTTCAGATCAAGTCTCTCGATCGCATCCGCCGCCTCAGCGCGCAAGGGAAGACCATCCTTCTTGTCAGCCATCAGGTTGAATCCGTTGAGCGCCTGTGCGACCGCGCCATCTGGCTCGACGGCGGAACGGTCCGGGCCATGGGACCGGCCACGGAGGTTTTGGGGTTGTACCGGGAACGCCGGCGCCCCGACGCCGCGTCCATGGAGATCCAGGCGACCAACTGGAATCTGGACTTCCATTCGCCCACCCTGCGAATGGGGTCGGGCGAGGTCGTGATTGAGGCGGTCGATATTCTGAACCGAGACGGTCGCTCCACTCACCGGTTGGCGCCGGGCGAGACGATGACGATTCGCCTGCGCTATCGCCGGATTCGGCCCGTTGAATCCCTGATTGCCGTCCTGGGCTTTTCGCGCGAGGGCGTTCACTTCGGCCTGACCGAATCATCTGATCTCTTCGACATCGGCGCGCTGGGGTCGGATGGCGTTTTCGAATGCCGATTCGATCCCATGGTGATGGGCGGCGGCTCCTACTTTGTCAACGTGATGCTGGCGCCGCGAGGGCGGGTGGACATCCCCTACGACGCCCACCTGCGCATGTACCCCATCGAAGTCGTGGACACCTGGGGACGCATGTTGCGCCCGGCCGTTCATCAGCCGGCTCGCTTTCGTCTGATATAGAAACAGGCCTCGACCGCGTCCCGGATTCTCGTCATCGACACAAATCAGCGCAATCGGTGGTTCCCTAATGGATCAAGACTCAATCAAACCCATCCGCCCCTTTCTCAGGGCGTTGTTTCTTCCTTCGGAATCTCCAGCAAACATGCGCCGGTTCGGGATTCTTTGACCCGTTGGGGCGCCGTGCCGACAATTTCCGTAACAATCGCTTCCAGAACCAGAAACGTTTCGGTCGGCTCGCGCAGGCAACCCACCAGCGGTCCGGACGGATTGCCAACGCCGGCGTGGAGGTGGATCACGGGGCGCTCATTCGCCCAGAACAGGGTTCCGATTCCCAGCATGTCGCCGGCCTGTTCGACCGCTTCGTAATGGGGACGGATTTCATCCGGTGTTTCTTCGGCGGGGCCCGTGACGATGCGACCATGACGGAGGCCTCCGATGATCTGAACCACGCCGGCGCGAATCGTCTCCTTCTTGGCAAAGGCCTCGATTTCAGTTATGACGGAATCGCCTTCTTCAAATCGCAGGATAAAAATTCGACCGACGGTCCCCTGAGTATAGCGCATGATGGATCTCTCTTGAAAAGTTTGAGTCGCTGACGAATGGGCATCGGCGCCGTCACGATTTTTGCTTGCTTCGCCGCAAAAATCGCGCCGGCGCCTCAGTCGCTATTCCTCAGACCCAGGGCTCCGCTCCCTCCGGTCGCTGCACCCTGGGCTAATATGTGCCGCCCCTTCCGGGGCTTGGCGGATGTTTGGCTTCCGGGGCGCGGGCCATCATGAATTGAGGCGCCG
>JADFCT010000319.1 GCA_017161665.1 Candidatus Sumerlaeota bacterium | reverse complement strand
ACCACTGCGGCAGCGGCCAAGGCCCACGGACGCGACGGCAGCGCCCAGCGCAGGGCCAGAATCGCCGGCGGCAGGCAGGCCAGGAGAAAACGATCCCCCCCCTGAAGTATCCAGGATTCGGGCAACGCCAGTATGAAAAGACTCACAAACAAGATCCAGAAAAAGAGTCCCAGATTGTCCTCATTCTTGTTCTCAATCCAATCCCGCAAGGCGCTGACTAAAGCCGCGAACTGAACAATCAATGTAATCAGCACAAGGGCTTTCCGGCCCAGGGAATATTTGGCGGATACCATCTGAGCGACAAAGGCCGTAAAGGACGGGCGGTAGTCGGTTAGCATGGCCCCATAAAACCGGCGTAAGGGATCGTCCCAAATCGCCTCAGCCAGAATCAGCCACACCACCGGCGCCAGCAAAAACCAGGCGGCCATTTTCAAGGCGCTTTGTTTGTTCGGCCCCGTCAGCCGCGCCAGCCAAAGGGCCGCAAACACCAACGCCCCCACCGGCCGAATCAGAACAAGGAGGCCCAAAATCAATCCCGCCCGCTGATCGTATCCTTTGCGCCACAGCAGAAAAGCGCCCACGGCCACGGCCAGAAACAAGGCCTCCGACATGGCCATGGCGCTATAGAACACCCACGATGGCGGAAACACAGCGAACCACGCCGCCAGCCAGAAATCACCGCACATCCGATAAAATAAAAGGACCGCCACCCCAACGGACAGCGCCGTCGCCATCAGGGCCGCCCAATGAATCGGCAGGGCCCAACTCATCAATCGAATCAGGGCGGGATAGCCGGGAAACAGACGCTCTTCGTTCCGCGCCTGGGCGCGCAAGGCGTCGAGAGAATCAATATCCTCGGAGTAAGCCTGATAGGCGGTCCCACCGTGGACACCGGCATAATCCGAAAGATCACGATTCGCAATCAGCACGCCCGCGCCGACGACAGCGGCGCGGACTCCCAAAGCGATCAGAATCAGCGTCAGGCCCTGCCGGACCGCCGTTCCATTGAAGGCCATGGTCAGGACAGACCCCCTTCCAAGGGTTCATAATGGGAATTGCGCTCAACCGGACACCGACCGGCTTCCGTGATAATCTGTCGAATGGCCATCACATCCAAGCCGTTGGGCGCCACCGCGCCCGCGGCCCCATAAATCTTTTCGTTGACGACCGTGCCATCAAAGTCATCGGCGCCCCAGAGGAGCGCAGCCTGGGCCGTCTTCACCCCCAGGGAGGGCCAATAGGCCTTAACATGATCAAAGTTGTCCAGAACCAGCCGGGCGGCGGCGATCATTTGGAGATCCGTCAGCCCACCCACCCGCGTCAAGTGGCTCATGGGCGTGTTTTCAGGATGGAACTTCAGCGGAATAATCGCCTGAAAGCCCCCGGTCTCATCCTGAAGTTCGCGCAGCCGCATCAGGTGATCAACCCGATCGGCCTCCGACTCCAAATGGCCGTACAGGATCGTGGCATTGGAACGCAACCCCAGCTGATGGGCGATGCGATGGGTTTCGAGCCAGTGGGACGCGTCGGCTTTATGGGGACAAATCTGTTCGCGAACGTGTTGCGCAAAAATCTCAGCCCCCCCCCCCGGCAGAGAATCAAGCCCCGCCTGCGCCAAACGCTCGAGGACCTCCCGAATCGGCAGGTTGAACTTTGTGCTGAAATAGTGAATCTCCACAGCGCTGAACGCCTTCAGATGCGCATGGGGGAGCCGTTCGCGCAACCCCTTCAGGAGTCGCTCGTAGTAGTCAAAGCCAAAATCCGGATGGGCGCCGCCCACAATATGCAGTTCCGTCACCGATTCGGGGATCTCGCGTTCGGCCATGTCGAAGATTTGCTCCAGACTCAAGGCCCAGCCCGGGTCCCTCTCCCCATTGGCGCTGAAGGCGCAAAAACGACAGGCAAACTGACAGCGGTTCGAATAGTTAATGTGGCGATTGACATTATAAAAAACCTGGTCGCCGTATTGCGCCTCCCGCCGGGCATTGGCGAAAGCGCCCACCTCATGAAAGACTTCCAGATCAAACAAGCGCAGGGCCTTTTCCGGACTCAGACGCTCGCCTTCCTCCAAAGCGCGCCGCGTCTCCGTCCAGAGCGCGGCGCCTAACATTACCGGGGTATCTGACATAAGCATGGTCTCTTCAAAGGATGGATAAGGCCGGGGCCGGGAAGGCATGGGCAGGTGAACCATATGGGACGGGCCGTCTCATGTCTCATCCGTCGATGGCTTGGGCAACGTCAATTGCATCACCACTCCTGCCAGAATCCCTGAGACGATATTGACAAAGGCTGTCAAAACCAGATAAAAGGCCATGCCGCGATAGACAAATCGCTTCTGAAATACATAGGGGAACAGCCAGGCCACCTCATAAAGCACCGAAGCGAAAATGGCCGTAAACAAGGCCAGCAACAGGGGCATCCACCCCACACGGGGTGAACTCCATGCGGCAAAGCAGGCCAGAGAATAAATCAAAATGGGGCGCACCGCGAAAATCTCAGCGGGCCCCAGGTTCAACACATGCCCCGCCAGATCCCAGAGCAGCAACAGGCCGGAACCCAAAATAGTGAAAAACAACAGATAATGGAAAAAGGGCGCTTCGGCCTCCGCCACCACCAGCGACCAACCTGCCGGGGATTTGCGCTCATTCATCATGCAACCGATCGTCACCGTTGATTTCCCGCCCATCGGCAAATCCTGTCCAACGGGTCGGGATTAAATGAATGTTTGGCGGGTATAACTCGCCTACCCGCCAAACAGGAAACTTGGTGGAAACCCTCATCCAATCGCCGGCCGACTTGCGGCAAACAACCTACAGGTTTCCATAACGCTTGTTAAATTTATCCACACGGCCGGCCGAGTCAACAAACTTCGCTTTCCCCGTAAAGAAGGGATGGCACGCCGAACAGATTTCCAGGCGGATTTCCGGTTTCGTCGAGCGGGTCTTGAAACTTGAGCCACACGCGCACGACACCGTGCATTCGCCGTATGCGGGATGAATATTTTCTTTCACGGATCCAGTCTCCTGCGTTTTCTCAAAAAAATCACTACCGGGCGGGAGCGGCTCAAAGCCCCTCACGCCGCCCGCGCTTCATACGCCAGCGGCAAACCATGGTATATTATTGGTTCATGCTGTCAAGGAAATCTTTATTGGAATCCGTGCGCTTGAGTCTTTCACGCAAAAATTCCATGGTTTCGACGGTATTCATCTCGCTCATGACCTTGCGCAACAGCCAAATTCGCTGCAAACTGGAGTCATCAACTAACAACTCCTCTTTACGCGTTCCGGAGCGATGGATGTCAATGGCCGGGAAAATCCGCCGATCCGCCAGGCTTCGGTCCAGATGGGTTTCACTGTTGCCCGTGCCCTTGAATTCCTCAAAAATGTAGTCATCCATCCGGCTGCCCGTGTCCACCAGAGCCGTGGCGATGATCGACAGGCTGCCGCCTTCCTCCACATTGCGCGCCGCGCCGAAAAACCATTTCGGCTTGGCCAGCGCGTTGGCGTCCAGACCACCGGTCAACAACCGCCCCGTGGCAGGTTGCACAATATTATAGGCGCGCGCCAAGCGCGTGATCGAATCCAGAAGAATCACCACATCAAGGCCATACTCCACAAGGCGACGGGCTTTCTCACTCACCATCTCGGCCACCTGGACGTGCCGCTCGGGCGGTTCATCAAAGGTCGAGGAAATCACCTCGCCCTTGATATTCCGGGCCATATCCGTCACTTCTTCGGGGCGTTCGTCGATGAGCAGAACAATCAACTTCACTTCCGGGTGATTGGCCGTAATCGCATTGGCCACATCCTGAAGCAGAATGGTCTTGCCCGTCCGAGGCGGCGCCACGATGAGCGCGCGCTGCCCTTTGCCCAGCGGGACCAGCAGGTCCATGACCCGCGCGGTCATTTTATCCGGCGTTGTCTCCAAGCGGAACCGCTCATCCGGGTACAGGGGTGTCAAATTGTCAAAATTGATTTTGGACTGCGCCATTTCGGGCGCTTCGCCGTTGATGGAGTCCACCCGCAGCAAAGCGTAGTAGCGCTCACTTTCCTTCGGGGGGCGCACCCGCCCCACCACCGTGTCGCCTTTGCGCAATTGGAACCGGCGAATTTGGGACGGAGAGAC
>JADFCT010000318.1 GCA_017161665.1 Candidatus Sumerlaeota bacterium | reverse complement strand
CAGCGCCTCGGCCAGCGTTTCGGCCCGTTGGATATCGAATTGAGGCTGAACAAAAACAGCCCGCGCATCCAGTTCCCGGGCGCGCCGCGTAAACTCGGCCAGTTGCCGGGGCGACGGTTCTTTTCCTCCCATTTCGAGGGGCGTCTGCTTCAATCCGTAGGCCTCGGCAAAATAGCCAAAAGCGGGATGATAGACAATCAATGTCCGCCCCCGGAGAGGCTCCAAATCACGACGCAGTTCGGCGTCCAGATTTTCCAGATCCGTGCGCAACGCCTCATAGTTTGTCTGATACTGCTGCGTACCGTCGGGGTCTAATCGACACAAGGCCTCGAAAATCGTCTTTGCCATTTGGGTGGCATTGGCCGGGCTCATCCAATAGTGCAGATCCGATTCGTCCGAGCCGTGGTCATGATCGTGATCGTGATCGTGATCGTGATCCGATTCGCTGGATTCAAGGGATGGCTCCAACGGCAGGCGGTGGATGCCCTGACCACAATCCACAATCCGATCCGGCCCCAAGCTGTCCCGGAGACCTTCGAGCATGCGCGCCTCAAAAGGAAGGCCGATTTTGAAGTACATCTGAGTTCGGGCCAATCGGGCGATACGGCGGGGCGAGGGATTAAATCCGTGAGGCCCCTGTCCGGGCGGTAACATGACTTCGACGTTGCCCCGATCGCCGACGATACGATCAACCAGATACGCCTGAGGAGCAATCGCCGCATCCAAGCGGAGGCCGTCCGTTTTTTCAGAGGTCTCACACGCGAAACCCAGGATGGCAGCGGCCAAGACACAAAAGACAGGGTATTTGAAAGAGGGAATCATTGTTCGTTCAACCTTTCCTCCATGAGATGGTGAAAGGATCTTACCGTTGGATTCCCCACAGTCAAGGCTCAATGAATTCAGCACAAAAATGAGGCTCATGGGGGCCGTCGCGGGCCAAGGCGTTTTTTCGTTTGCCCGGCCGGACGGGTTGGGATAGCTTGTTCTGATATATCGGTAACGGGCAAGCGCCCTGGCCGAATGGAGTGTTGGTATCACGGTGGTGTTTCCCGGGGTAAGGCTGGAATGATAACTGCGATCAAAAATAAGATCATTGACTCGCCCGACGAGATTCGCCGGGTGATCATTACGCCTCCCAAGGGGTGGATCCCGTTGGATTTAGGCGAGTTATGGGCCTCGCGCGAGTTATTTTTCTTCATGGTCTGGCGCGACATCAAGGTAAAATACAAACAAACTCTTTTGGGGTTTTTATGGGCTGTTCTGGTTCCATTTCTCAATATGGTTGTCTTGACGGTGTTATTCGATCGAGTCACCAAACTGGAAATGAACGGCCTGAAGGGACCAGTCTATTTTTATTCCGCCATGGTTCCCTGGACGTATTTTGCCAATTCCCTGACACTATCCAGCAACAGTATGGTCCAGGGGGCGAATATGATGACAAAGGTCTATTTCCCGCGGATGATCCTGCCGTTGAGCGCCTGTCTGTCCGGTATCGTAGACTTTTTGATCGCCTTTGCCATTTTGTTTCCCATTATGCTGAGTCAGGGCTATCCGCCCGCGGCTTCGACCTGGGTCCTGATTCCGCTTTCGGGGCTGACCACCCTGACCGCCGCCGGGTGTGGTTTTTTTCTTTCGGCCCTGAACGTCAAATATCGCGATATCCGATATGTTATTCCCTTTCTGGTTCAACTCTGGATGTGGTGTTCCGTATTGATACCCTTCAGCAAGGTGGCCGAAAAACTGGGTCCCTGGAAATATTTGTGGGGGCTGAATCCCATGGCCGGTGTCATTGAGGGATTCCGGTATTTCTTACTCCACCCCCACATGACCATTAAGATTGATGAAACAACCACGGTTCCGGTCCCCATGGAACCGGTCGTCCTGCTGATCGCTATCGGCGCCGCCGTATCCACGGTTTTGTTTTGGAGCGGCGCCGTTTATTTTAAACGAACCGAAAAGCAATTTGCCGATATTGTTTAGGATTGGGCATTTTCGAAAAATACTGCCGGAAACGGCACAGGTGAAGTCGTTCTATGGGTAATGGACCCGCCATCAAAGTCGAAGGAATCGGCAAACGGTACCGTCTGGGGCAGACCATCGACCTGACACGCACCTTTCGGGAGCTGGTCATGGACTGGCCACGAACGATGGCGCGCCGGGTGGGACTGATTCGAACGCCTGAGGTCCCGTCGGTCGCGACCGGCGCCGGT
Organism: Candidatus Sumerlaeota bacterium; assembly: GCA_017161665.1. Taxonomy (GTDB): domain Bacteria; phylum Sumerlaeota; class Sumerlaeia; order JADFCT01; family JADFCT01; genus JADFCT01. The sequence goes on along the minus strand of JADFCT010000318.1, from coordinate 1,962 downwards.
CCGAAAGCCGAAATCGATGAGGATCCCGGTCACTTATGGGCGCTACGCGATGTCAGTTTCGAGGTGCAACCGGGGGAAATCGTGGGGCTTGTGGGGCGAAACGGCGCCGGCAAATCCACGCTGCTGAAAATTTTGACACGCATCACGCCCCCATCGACGGGCCGGATTGAAATCAACGGGCGCGTGGGGTCGTTACTGGAAGTGGGCACGGGATTCCATAACGAATTGACCGGGCGAGAGAATATCTACCTCAATGGCGCGATCCTGGGGATGCGCCGACAGGAAATCTCCCGAAAATTCGATGAAATCGTGGCGTTCGCCGGCACGGAACGGTTCCTGGACACACCGGTCAAACGGTATTCCAGCGGAATGCGCGTGCGCCTGGCCTTCGCCGTGGCGGCGCACCTGGAGCCGGAAATCCTGCTTATTGACGAGGTCCTGGCCGTGGGGGACGCGGAATTTCAGCGCCGCTGTCTGAATAAAATGGACGAAATCGCCGAGGAGGGACGCACGATCATCTTCGTCAGTCACAACCTGCCGGCCCTCCAGCGCCTGTGTCCTCGAGCGATCCTGATCGAAGACGGCCGCGTCGTGGACGACAACGACAGCCCCTCCATCATCCAGCGATATCTGCAAACCGAATCCGAATTCGGAGGAGAACGGCGATTCAGTTATTCGGAATCGGGAGAAAAATACCTGAAACCCTTGATTCCTTTGGCAATTCGCATCATGGATGACCATGGAATTATTTCGAATCGTATGATCTCCTCACAGAATTTCTTTATTGAGTTTGATTATGAATTGCCAGCTGATGTCTGGGAGTTTTATCTGACTTTCACTTTTTGCACACAGGAAGGCGACTTCCTGGTTCAAGCAACGGAGCCAGATATTGGAAACCAACGGAAAGCCGGTCGCTATCGAAGCCGCTGTCTGATTCCACAATCGTTTTTCTTCAAAGGGGGCGTGATGTTGGGAGTCATCGCTGGACGCCCCCGCAGTTCAGAGCGATATTCTGAATTAAATATGATGCAATTGTACATTGATGATGCAACCAGCCTGTCCAGCGCCGGGAGCATTTACACCCGCCCCAAACTGAACTGGGAAACAATCCAGCTACCTGAGGAATCCGTTGAACCGCTCCCATAACCTGAAGATTTCAGAACCTTATAAGTCCAATGCCCAGCGTAAGTGGAAGATGGATCGTCTGTGGAATTCAAACGCTATTGTCAAATGTCGGATGCGATTGCGTCGATGGATCCCCTTTTTGCGGCGCCGACATGTGATAAACAATCTCAAAAACTGTGGTCTGCCCCCCTATAATCCCCGGAACCATGGTACCCCAAAACCACTGCGACTCCTGGTATCTTATGAACGGGATCGCCGGTTTGATTGGCTGGCCTTGGCTGCTGAAGAAAACAAGAGTGATCTGGCCATGGGGGAAATTCCCCCCTATATGTTCCGAATCCCTTACAACGCGTACCTGGCCCGCTACCAACGCCCCGGTTTCAAGACCCCGGATTGGGAAAAAGAACCGGAACTTCACCGGGCATACCTTCGGGACCGAAAACGGCTGCGCGCCTATTTGAAAGCCGTGCTGAAAACCCTCGTCGAGTTATATCGCCCCGATGCGATTCTATCAGCCTCGAATGCCGATGCCCAATGGATTGAGACAATCCGAGTCGCCAAAGAAATGGGCATCCCATGGGCCGTCGCCGAGCGAGAAGGCGTAATCGCCCCTCTCGTTCTGGAAAAGAATGTTGCCATTGTAAAAAAGTTATTTGATCCTGAGTCTCAGTTGTTCTTCGCCTCGAATCCTCAGCATAAGCGGTACTGGGAGCGTATCGGCCTCAAGGGTGGCTCAATCGTCTTGACAGGTGAACTGAAGTCTGATTTCTGGTCTCACCCGGAACGATGGCCCAAGCGCGAAGGAATTGACCCGCAACTTCGCTCAGACAAACTACT
>JADFCT010000317.1 GCA_017161665.1 Candidatus Sumerlaeota bacterium | reverse complement strand
TCACCTTCAGCCTGACCGTTGCCGAGCCGTCCTCGGGGACCGTCCACGTGTATGAGCCGGCGTTGTCCAGCGAATCGGCAATTCCCTTCCATGCAGCGCCGTCGGTCGTGTAGGCGATCCTGACCCGGGGAATATCACCCTTTGTTGTCCATTTGATATCGTGCTTCGCGCCCGCTTCCCAGGTTTCTCCTCCCCGCGGCGACGTAATCGAAATGGCAACGGGCAGCTCGCCCATGAGCGCATCGATAACTTTGCCAAGGTCGGCATTCGAAACTACATCGACCTTGAAGTGCATGGGATTGTCGATGTTGGAATTCCAAACGTTGTAACAGTTAAATCCTTCCCCGGGGACCCAACTGCCGTGCGACGTGATCTCCTGAAGGCCAGCCTGCGCGCCACGCACCGCAAAGTATGCCGCGCACTGGTCCATGGAGTGGTGATCGGTTTCGGAATCGATTGTGCCGCCATTGCAAATACGGTAGTTTTCGCGCACCGGATTATCTACGGAAGTCTTATAAAGCGACATGCCCGAGCGCACCTGGCCGCCTCCGGGCGAAGCGTATACAGGTATGTTCGGAGGCAGTTTCTCAAGCATCTGCTGTCCCCAGCCGCCATCCGGCAACGGATCGTGGAGCCTGGCTATCCCCCAGTTGTAGGGCGGCCCCATCGAAACTATCCTCGAGCATTTCCGCGCTACCAGCTCATAGCCCGTGAGTGGGGACACTGTGTCGGACGGACTTTCGAGGAGGCGCGGTATTACGTTGGTTTCTCCGACCGTCAGTATGGTGACGCTTCCGTCTTCGGCTTCAGCCAGAGCCCGCCGGTACACTTCAATGGCGCTCGGGCATTCCTTGGAACTTATGATTTTATGGCCATACCGCGCAGTATCCTTAGCGATGCCCTCTACGTCTTTAAATCCATAAATCGCTTTGGACCCGCCTTCGCGGTTTTCATTGGGAATCTTGTTGGCGCCAATGGGGATATCGCCGCGGTTGTAGTAATGATTGATCGCGTCCCAGTATCCGGCCCCGAATTCGTTGTATTGCGCGCCGGTACCCGTGCAGAAGATGCACGCGATGACTTCGACCTCGCCGCGGTTCTGCAGGGCGTGGAGCATTGCCGCGCACCCGCCGTCGTCGGTATCGCCGCCCATATCGGAGTCGAATATGATCTTCATCGGCTGCTGGCCTCCGTCGCTATAGACTGGCTGTTGCCGGGGAAGCACGTAATTGTCCATGGTATTATAAAAATCATTATACACGGCATCACGATTTGGGTTTCTCCAAATGGTCACTCTTCGTGGATTGCCGGGATTATTCGACCATGTTAAGGGAATGGCACCGTGCCTTTCCGACCCGGTGCTGGACTGGTAATTTAAAGAAGGTGCTCCCGTTTCAGAAGGGGTAAACTGTCCCACATTGTTTTTAAGAACAGCAAACCCCACCACATCCAAAATAGAACGCCCGTTTTCTTTTTGCTTTGCCCCAACATGCCTATTAAAAAGCTCGGCTAAATAGTCACCAACACGAGTGTAAGGACCATATCTGGTACTCACTGCGGAGCTAATATTCGGACCTCTGCCTCGCATTCTTTGTGAATACTCATCCCAAGTAGTACCCATATTTGGTATATTCCCAGGGATGATATTGAAAGGGACGTTTTGCGGATTAGCAAGGAGAGCGCTAGCTGCATCGAGATCGCCAGCCATGTTGTTTTCGGCAAAGTTAGCTGGATGCCAGGTCCCTATCCACCACACTACGATCCTATTTGCAATAGTGGGGTCTTTCAATAGCGCCAGGGCGACATTCGTAAGATTTCCATCAGCATATATATTGAGATTACGGCTTGAGGTTGCATGCGCGCGCTGGATAATGAAATTGACCGCATCAGATCCGTCAAAAGTTGGATTATTAACATGGTCTTTTACTGACCGGTAGTTTCCGACTGGGCCTTTGAGGACCGGAACATTGGAAGAAGCGCACAATCGGGCAACAGTTACCGCTTCTTTGAAATGGTCATCGATATCTCGATCACGATCAGTACGATGGGGTCCATCTGATCCACGGTTGACCGTGATTCCTTCTACCTCAAAATGGTTGCCACTAAAAAGCGCATACGTTATAGCGGCCTGATCATCAATCTCAGCCATGGCATCAGTATCAACAATCAGCCGAATCTTCTCTTGCGCAGCGGCAGTCGGCGACAGCAGCAGGATGGCGAGCAAAACCACCATCAGAGCCAAACAATTCTTCATGTTCCTTTTGTTGTTCATATCTATCTCTTTCGTGGTTGAGTTATGGACGGGTTTCGCATGGTGTTTCAGTAATCCTCCATCACGAGAGAATGCTAATGTCGTTCAAACAGCCCAAAGGGCAACGATCTCTGCGCCCCCTCTGCGTTCTCCGCGTCTCTGCGGTGATTGTTTTCACCCCAGAAACATTGAGAACATCGGGGCGAAAAAAGGGGGATTTATTTATTTCCACAAACCTAAGATATTCCCGCTCGCGTGATATCGTGCAGGTGAATCATGCCCACAGGCCGATGATCGGCGTCGCAGACGGGCAGGGCGATGATCTTGTATTCGCGCAGGATCTCGAGGGCGCGAACCGCCATCATGTCCGGCTGAACAAATTTGGGATCGGGCGTCATCACGTCGCTCATGGGCGCGCTCAGATCAAATCGGCCCTGCGTGATGAGGCGGCGCAAATCACCGTCAGAGAAGAAACCAACGAGGCGTCCGTCGCCATCCACGATACTCGCGCAAGCCAGGGCCGACGACGTCATGATGAGGATAACGGACTGAAGCGAATCGTCCATGCGCGCCACGGGATTGCCCGCGCCGGTGTGCATCAGATCGCAGACCTTGATCAGCAACCGTCGCCCCAGGGAGCCACCGGGATGGAACATGGCATAGTCTTCATTCGTGAAACCCCGCGCCTCCAGCAGCACGAGGGCCAGCGTGTCGCCCAGGGCGAGCATGGCCGTCGTGCTCGTCGTGGGCGCCAGGTTCAAGGGACACGCCTCATCCGCCACAGGCAAAATCAGGGCCGCATCGGCATAACGGGCCAATTCCGAGTTGGCATTGGAAGTCATGGCCACCAGAGGAGCGCCGATATGTTTGAAATAGGGCAGAATGCGCAGCACTTCTTCCGTCTGTCCGCGATGGGACAACATCAGGCCCATATCATCCCGCCCAATCATGCCCAGATCCCCGTGAACACATTCCGCGGGATGCGCAAAAAAAGCGGGGGTGCCCGTGGAGGCCAGCGTGGCGGCAATCTTGCGGGCGATAAGGCCGGCTTTGCCCATGCCCGACGTGACGACGCGCCCTTTGCAGGCGAGCATCAGGGCGATCACCCGCTCAAATGCGGGACCAATCACCGTGGTCAGCGCCAGAACCGCCTGCGCTTCGTGTTCGATGACCCGCCGGGCGGCGGCGGCAATATCGATCGGTTCCTTATCCGGGGAATCCGACATCATGTTTCCAACTCCTTGTGAGCGGCAAGGACCGCATCCATTACGGCCGACTCGGTGGCATCCAATCGACTCAGACCCGAGACCTCGGTCAAAACGGCTTCCGGACCGCGCGGCAGAATGTCATCGATAAACGTCCGATCGCCCGGACCCAGTTCCCCGTGTTCATCACGGGCGCGAAAACCCAACCCGGCCACATAAGCCCGGGCAATGGCGCCGAAAGGCAGTCCGTGACGGGCGCCCAGAATCATGGCGCCGACAAGGCGATCTTCTTTGGCCAGTTTGCGCCGCAAATCCCGCCCCACCCGGAAAACGGTATCGCCCAGAGCGCGATTGGCGAAGCGGGCCAGCAAATCCTCGCGATGGCGAATGAGATCGTCCACCGTCAGGTCGTTCGGATAAAGGCGGTTCAGAATATGCAGCGACTCCGTCATGGCGCATCGGGCCCCGTCGGTAACGGCCGCGTCGGCCATGACCTCATAAATAGTCGTCCGCTCCGGATGCGCCCGATATCCCAGATAAGCCGTTGTCGCATGGCCGAGATTATGAATATAGAGTTTGCGGTCCACGTAAGCGGCCATGTTGTCCATGGGCGCCAGGCCCGGCACGTCGGGAATGGGATTTATGAATCCCCGCCGGTCCAGGATCAGACGATTATAGGGTTCCGCGAAGACCCACAGGGGATCGACGGCCAGATC
>JADFCT010000316.1 GCA_017161665.1 Candidatus Sumerlaeota bacterium | reverse complement strand
GGCGAGGCTATTATGGCATTGTCGGCGATCGGACCGTTATCAAGGATTGTCGCATATTGAAAGATGTTCGCATCGGCTCGGATGCTTATATCAAAGGCGCCAACAAATTAAAAAATCTGACCATTCACAGCGACGGGGACGAGCCGTCGCAAGTCGGCGAGGGCGTGGAACTGGTCAATGGCATCATCGACTACGGCTGCCGAGTGTTTTACGGATGCAAGGCCGTCCGTTTTATCATGGGGCCCAACTCCAATCTGAAGTACGGCGCGCGCCTCATCCACTCCTATCTGGGGGACAACTCCACCATCTCCTGCTGTGAGGTGCTCAACTCCCTGATCTTCCCCAGCCATGAGCAACACCACAACAACTCGTTTCTCTGCGCGGCCACCGTCCTGGGACAGAGCAACATGGCCGCCGGCGTCACGGCCGGCTCCAATCACAACTCCCGCGCCTGCGACGGCGAAATCCTGGCGGGGCGCGGTTTCTGGCCCGGTCTGTGCTCCAGCCTGAAGCACAATAGTCGCTTCGCCTCGTTCACCCTTCTGTCCAAAGGCGCGTATCCCGCCGAACTGAATATCACACTGCCCTTCTCCCTCGTGTCCAATGACGAAACCCACGGGCGCCTGATGGTCATGCCCGCCTATTGGTTCCTGTACAACATGTATGCCCTGGCGCGCAACGCCTGGAAATATCGGGCGCGAGACAAACGGATTCACAAACGACAGATGATCGAATTCGACGCCCTGGCGCCGGATACGGCTGAAGAAATCATACCGGCCCTGGCAATGCTCGAACAATGGATCGGGCAGGCGGCCGTTCGCGCGGGACGGGAGACCCTGGCCGATCCGACGCCCGACGCGCTGCGCTTGCTGGGGCGCCGCCTTCTGGAAACAAATCCCGAATCCATCGCCGAACTGGAAGTGCTGGGCGCCGGCATGGAGTCCTCGCGTCGCCCAATACACATTCTCAAGGCGGCGCCCGCATGGGAACGCTATCGCGAAGCGCTGCATCACTATTGCGTTGAAACGCTGGTCGATTTCCGTCTGACGGAGCGAATCGATTCCCTCAACGCCCTCCGGGAACGCCTGTCCGGCGCCCACAGAGAAACATGGGTCAACTGCGGCGGTCAGCTGATTCGCGAGACGGACATGACGGCCCTGCGGCAGGCCATCGCCTCCGGCGAAATCAACTCCTGGGACGCCGTTCATGACGAATATGCGCGTTTGTGGGAAAAATACCCCATAGACAAAGCCCGACACGCTTGGGCGCTGATCCATGAACAGCATGGAATCAATCCGGAGGAGGAATCGGTTTCCGAGTCCACATGGCAACAGTGGCTCGACGCGGCCCTGGCCACACGGCGCGCCATGGCCGAATGGACCCGCGCCACACGGGCCAAGGACTATGCGAACCCCTTCCGGATGATCACCTACGAGAACAACGAGCAGATGAAAGCCGTTCTGGGAGTCCTTGAAGCGGACGGATTTATTGACTACATGGAAAAAGAAGTTCAGGTATGGGCTGAAAAAATCAACCGGGTCTACGTATCATGATGTCGCAAAACCATTCGCCTCTGTCGAACAGGGAGTCTTCGATGATTCGTGTCGCCACCGTTCAATTCAATCATCAGCCAGGCGAGAAAGACGCTAATCGGGAGCGGGTTCACGCATTCTGTGACCAAGCCGCCCAGCAGGGAGCGCGCATCATCGCATTCCCGGAAATGTGCATCACCGGTTACTGGCACGTTCGGAAATTGAGTCGCCCCGCCATCGACGAGCTGGCCGAAGACGTGCCCGGCGGCGTGACGACTCAATCGCTCCTCCAATGGGCGGCACAGTACAAGATGATCATCGGAGCCGGCTTGATCGAGCGCGGCGAAGACACCCAACTCTATAACACATACGTTGTGGCCCAGCCGGACGGTCGGGTCCATCGCCATCGTAAGTTACACTGCTTTATCAGCGAACACATGGCCAGCGGGACCGGATACACGGTTTTTGACACGGGCCTGGGCTACAAAATCGGCGTTCTCATCTGCTATGACAATAACATCATCGAAAACGCGCGCATGACCGCCCTTCTGGGCGCCGATATTCTCCTGGCCCCCCACCAGACCGGCGGCTGCAATTCACACAGCCCCTATGGCATGAAACGCATTGATCCGATCCTTTGGGAACAGCGGCACGCGAATCCGGAAGCGATCGAATCCGCATTGCGTGGACCCAATGGGCGGGAATGGCTGATGCGCTGGCTGCCCGCTCGGGCCCATGATAACGGCCTGTTCATCCTCTTCAGCAACGGTGTGGGGCGGGACGACGACGAGGTGCGCACGGGCAACGCCATGATTATTGACTGTTATGGACGCATTCTGAACGAAACCTGGGAAGCCGCGGACGCCATGATCGTGGCCGACCTGGACATGGATTTGCTGGCAAATTGCACAGGCAGACGCTGGATGCGCGGACGGCGTCCGGATTTGTACACCCTCTTGGCTCAGCCAACCGGGACGGAAGTGGACGCCCGCGCGGCCCGCTTTTCATAGCCCCAAAAAACCATAAGGAGAAACGACGTCATGACGATGAATCGACGAGCATTTATGAAAATGGGAAGCGCCAGCGTGGCAATGCTGTCAACAGCCGTCGGTCCCGGAACCCTTCGCCACAGCGCCGCAACCTCCCGCCGGCCTCCAAACGTCATTGTCATCTTTACCGATGATCAGGGCTATCAGGATCTGGGCTGTTTTGGCTCCCCACACATCCGCACGCCCAACATTGACCGGATGGCTCAGGAAGGGATGCGCTTTACGGACTTCTATGTGGGCGCCTCGGTCTGCACACCGTCGCGCGCCTCGTTGTTGACGGGCTGCTATCCAGAGCGGGTGGGGAACCTGCCGGTCTTGTTTCCAAAAGACAAGCGGGGGCTCCATCCCAATGAAATCACCATTGCCGATCTGCTCAAAACCCGGGGCTATGCCACGGCCTGTGTCGGCAAATGGCACCTGGGACATCTGGAACCCTTCCTGCCGACCAGCCAAGGCTTTGACACCTACTTCGGGATCCCTTACAGCAACGACATGGGTATCGATAAAACCATGAAACTGGCGCCGGACATCGTTTGGCGAGAAGGAATCAATGAAGAAAAATTCCGATCCGGAAACGGTGGCGGCCCGCCCCTGATGCGCAACACGGAGGTCATCGAATGTCCGGCCGATCAGGCCACATTGACGCGACGCTATACGGAGGAGGCGATTCGTTTCATCAAGACATCTGCCAACCAGCCCTTCTTCCTGTATCTGCCCCACACCATGCCCCATGTGCCCCTTTATGCTTCCCCCGAATTTGAGGGGAAAAGCGCCATCGGCCTGTACGGTGACGTGTTGGAAGAAATCGACTGGAGCGTGGGACAAATCCTGCAAACCCTCAAAGCGGAAGGGCTGGACGAGGACACGCTCGTGGTTTTCACATCGGACAACGGTCCCTGGCATTTCAAAAATCCGGATCAGCATAAGGTCAAGGGCGACACACACCGCCGTGTGGGCGGATCCGCCCTGCCCCTGCGGGGCGCCAAGTTTTCCACCTGGGACGGCGGAATGCGTGAGCCGACCGTCATGCGCTGGCCGGGGCGCATCCCTGCCGGAACCGAATGCCAGGAAGTGGTGGGGACGATTGACCTGTTGCCGACCTTTGCCGAGCTGTCCGGAACCCAAGCGCCCCAGGACCGGATCATTGACGGGCGCAGCATTGTCCCGATCATTGAAGGCCGCCCTGGCGCGCGCGCCCCCCGTGACGCCTTCTTCTATCGAACCCAAGGCGTGCGTGTCGGTCCCTGGAAACTGATCAACGGCGAACTCTATCATCTGGGGAAAGACATCGGAGAAACAAACAACGTCGCCTCCGATAATCCCGATGTGGTCAAGAGATTGAGCGATTTGCTTGAGGCGCACAAAGCGGAACTGAATCGAAATAAACGACCGGCGGGAACCCTGACTCCGGATAAAATCCCCGAAGAAACGAAATAGCCCTTGTCAGCGCCCAAGATTGCCGTTGCGTCGGAGGGGAAGGTTTCCGCATCATGCCCAGAATTATCCTCAATACGGTCGTTGAAGGTTGATGAAGAGGTCGAGCCGATGCGTTCTCAGCGTTTGAGGACCACATGTCGACCTGTCCAGTGGGTGAAT
>JADFCT010000315.1 GCA_017161665.1 Candidatus Sumerlaeota bacterium | reverse complement strand
AGATGTTGAAATCGACGATCCGGGGCGCGCCGGCGTCGATGGCCAGAACGTATTGACCGGGGAGGTGGATGGGGGTGGACATCTGGAGATTGTCGGCGTCCAGGGTTCCACCGACAAATTCGTAGTAATGGTCGTCGGGATGCCAGTGGTAGATGTTGAGCCGGTCGGCATCCGCCAGGGTGTAGCCTGCCGCGGTCAGGTCCGTTTCGGTGTAGCCGAGGATCAATTCCAGGGGGTTGGGGAACTCGGTCATCAGGGCGCCGTCCGGGGTTTCGACGCTGACGATGAACACATTGCCCACGGTGGCGGCCTCGGTTGTCCCGTCGGTGGAGAGGCGTCCGGCAAGGATTCTGTAGGAGCGGCGGTCATCATCAAAGAAGCTGGAGATGCGGACCTTGGCGCCTTCAACCAGGGCGCCGGCGCCGGCCTTTAGCTTGGCCCATCCTTTTTTCAGCGGATTAATGAACAGTTTCTCGGCCCCCACTGTCTCTTCGAGGGTGATAAGGGCGTTGTTCAACATCCCGGCGATTTTTTCCTTGAAGGGATTGACCACCGCTGAAAATCCTTTGATGTTTCCGTTGATCAAGTCGTCTTTTTCATAGAGTTCCGTCACGAGCATGCCCCTGCCGGGCAAAACCAGCCCTCCGAGGGTCATATAGGTTTCCCCCGACTCCAATTCCACATCAAAATCCAAATCCACGCTGAGGCCGAGACCCAATCCTAAATCGATGGGCACCGAAATCACCTTCATATCCTTTTCCGTCACCCGCCAAGTTTCGCTGCCTTGGTCGATATCCAAAAACGCGTTGATCAATCCAGTGTACGCCGATGGGGAAATTTCAAAACTGTCGCCGTAGTACATCTGGCGCGCCAAGTCGGACCCGGCGGCAATCGAGGCAATGGCGGCGGCATCCGTCGCGATTATCTCCAGATGCCGCTCCTGCATATCGGATGCGAGAAAGAACAACTGGTCCCCCTCCCGGTTGAGCAGGGTTTTGAATATCATCTCTTTGTTCGGGCCGTTTGAAAAAGAAATACTCTTTTCCCCGTCGATTTTAACCAGAGCGCCGCTGATGAGATCGAGATCGAAACTCGGCGTGTCTTTCCGGCGTTTGTCTCCACCGAATTTCTGCTGAATGCCGGCGGTGAACGATCCAATCTCCAAACTGGTCGTAACGGCTTGAGTGCTCCGGCCATAGCCGTCCGCATCCTCTTCTTCCGTTCTTTCGTACACGTATTCGTTATCGAACGCCTTCAACGACACGTCAGCGGATGAACCGGCGAACACGCCAATCGGATTTTTTAAGCTGAGTTCGGCGCCCAGAGACCCATGCGTTTTTACGGCGGACTGGGACTCGACGCCTTCGTAATAATCGTCCGAGTGAGAAATTTTTTCTGAAAATATTTCGAGGAGTTTTGTGACCACTATGTTGTTCGATAGCGATGGCCTGGTTCGGATCAGGTTTTCGAAAAACAGGCAGGAAAGGGCAAAAAGTTGTCTGTCGGCGTCCGGCCGCCCTCTGTCGGTGTAGTTTTCGAACCGGTGCCGGGTGGTCATGGCGTTGCTGACGCTGGCGCCGCCCTCTATGCCGGCTTCCAGCTTCGGGCGGCCCTTCTTGTCGATGTATTCCTTGAAAATGCCCGCGGATATGCCGGCAAAGCCTTCAAAGCCCCCGCCCAAGGACGATGTGTTGACGACTTCCAGATCGGTCTGGTCGCCTTTGTTATCCAGAACGAAACGGGTGGACAGGTTTTGCTGGCCAGTGAGCCCGGCGTTCAGGGTTTTGAACTCGACGGGTCCCAATGTGGCGCTCGGTCCGCCGACGCCCACCGTGACGCCGCCCCCGAGCAGGCAACTGTAGGACTCTGAAAACCGCCGGGGCGACACCGCCACCTGGAAAGACGGGGCGTCGATGATGTCCACCGAAAGGGGGTTGAACGCGTCGTCCGCTACAATCAGGTCGTAGCGGCCGCTGGAAAGGGCCGGCGGCGTGTGAATGCCGACAAATCCCTGGTCGTCCACATCGACCCGGCCCGTGAAATCGGCGATTGGGGCGCCGTCTTTGGAAAAGCGGTAGCAGAGGACGCGGTTGGCGATGGGGGCGTCGTCCGTGGGGGATAGAATGCGGTAATATCGGACGGCTTTTCCGCCTTGCATGATGGGGGAGGGGGTGGCGTCGGTGGTTGGGTGGAAGGGGTTGAAACGGATCGTTTCCGAAATGACCGAATGATCCAATGACCCACCTTGCCCGCCGCGCACGGCACGCACATAACAGCCATCATGCTTAAAACCGCTGCCGCTGCCGCCATTATTAAAACCGACGACCCATGCATCGTACGTGCCACTAGCATAAGTAGTGGAAGACCAATAAGCGGACGGAACAACATTTGGAAATATTGTTGAATCAGCAGCCGGAGTATATGTATCCAGTTTTGATATTGAAAAGAGTTCCTTTATGGTTGGGAGCCGCCAGTCGGTGTAACCATCGAGGACAAGGTTTTCACAGTACGTGAGCGCCTCTTGCCAAGCCATAGGAAGCATCCCAGTTTCGGTCGTTTGCCACGTTAATGCCGTGGATTCATCCGTAGCTGTATTATTTCCTTGAATAACCCAAGAAACAGACGCCCCACTCTGTCCGCCGCGCACGGCGCGCACATAACGGCTGCCTGACTTATCGTAGTAGTAGTCGTTGCCGTAGCTGAAACCGACGTACCATGCTCTGTGTTCTAAACCGGAGACGGTCGTGGAAGACCAATAGCTCGCCGAAACAGTTTTTGGAAAATAATACATATCTATGGTTGGCCCCGGATCGGGTATGCTGTAATCCACAATGGACCGCAATTCCTCCCTGGAAGGCAACCGCCAATCGGAGTACCCGCCGAAATTGGCATTGTTCAACGATTCGATAAAATCCGCCGTATCATGGGCGCTTTCCATCCCCGCATTGCCGCCGTTTGTAGCCGGGTCCGGGTCGTACCAAGTGTATGTGTTGTCGGTGTCATGTGGGTCGTCATAATTTTCCACACCGTCCTTGTTGGTCTTCACCTCCCAAATCAACCCAGTCACATTATCCCGCACCATCACCCAAGATTCAGCCGAATCCGGAAGCTCGTTTCCTTCGCCGTCGAGCTTTGTGTACGACATGGGATTGATGCTGTATTCCCCGTCCTGCCCGGTCCCGGCGCAGGGGATTTCGTTGCCGTCCGTGTCATAGCATTTGGTCTGCCCGGTGTCCGGAATGGTGGACGGCACGTCGTAGGGGCCGGCCAGGGTGGTTAATGGGGCGGTTAGGAGAAGCAGGGTTAAGAAGATGGCGCGGGGCACTGGGGGGGCCTTTCGGTTGGTGGTTGTTTTTGGGTTTGTATCGTTTTTGAATCAGGATGAACAGGGTTTTTTAGGATGGTCGGGATGGGGGGGCGGTCATCCTGACCATCTTTCATCATCCTGGCAATCCTCACTCAGATGGCAACCGCTTTTCCAGTTCCTCCAGCTTTTTCCGGTCCAGGCCGGTAATCTCCGATATCTGGTCTTTGTTCAGCCATTGGGAGCGGAGCAAATTGATCGCGGCTTTCTCCATGCCCTTCTCCATGCCCTTCTCCATGCCTTTCTCGATGCCCTCTTTCCTGCCTTTTTCCAAACCTTTTTCCATGCCGACTTCTTCAATGGACTGCAACATTTTGGCCTCCTGAAACATGGGATTTTCCTGAATAATTTCCTGAAACGCCTTTTCCTCCGCCGGGTCCAGCGGCAGGCTGTGGTCGATCAGCGAATACAGCACTGATCGCCTGGGGCCTTTTTCCACGTCCGCGATTCCCTTGATGGCCTTGGCCTTGATCAAAGGCCGGTCTTTTTTCGGGTAATCGGTCAAGGGCAGATAAGCCGCGGCCAAGGGATTCTCCGCCGCTTTTTTCTCGAATTCCTCGGCGGCCATGTTTTTGAGTTTGATCAGCCGATAGTTGAATTCGGCAACCGGATGTCCGAAAAGTTCGATTTGGTGGGCGTCCCTCGCCGGTTTCCGCCATTTCGCCGGATCGGTGAACATAACAATGGGAAACACGGGTTTCCGAAACTTAAAATAGATTCCGCAAAAACAATGGAACACGCGCTCGTTGATTTTTTTGGGTTTATAGCCCTGATGCTCCCAGTAGATGAGAATTTGTTCCGCTTTGCCTTCAATGACCACGTCGACGAGAATCAAGGCGTCGGCGATT
>JADFCT010000314.1 GCA_017161665.1 Candidatus Sumerlaeota bacterium | reverse complement strand
GCTTGGATCAGGCACTGCTTCTCAATCTCTTCCAGTGTCATCTGGCCCACGGACTGGCCGCCGGACGGCGTCGGGCCGGAGTCCTCCGGCGGGCGATTGTTCCGAACCGCCAGGGGCAGATCATCCAAATCGATCAGCGTCCCATCGGCCATGACGCTGGCGTGCTCCAGGGCGTTTTCCAATTCACGCACATTCCCCGGCCAATCATATGCGAGCAGGTGATCGCGGGCCGCCGGTGTCAGTTCAAAGACCTGGCCCTCGCGGGCGAATCGTTTCAAAAACAGCTCAATTAATGGCGGCAAATCCGCGCGGCGCTCGCGCAGGGGGGGGATTTGGATCGGGACGACATTGAGTCGGTAGAACAAATCACTGCGAAACGCCCCTTCGCGCATGGCCGCTTCCAGATCACGGTGCGTCGCCGCAATGATGCGCACATCGACACGAAACGGTGTGGTGTCACCCACGCGCATAAATTCGCCTTCCTGAAGAACCCGCAGCAGACGGACCTGGAGGGATGGGGAAACATCGCCGATTTCATCAAGGAAAATAGCGCCGCCATCGGCCGCCTCGAAGAGGCCAGCCCGGGTCTGGGTGGCGCCGGTAAAGGACCCGGCCACATGTCCAAACAGTTCGCTTTCCAGCAAGTTGTCCGGCAGAGCCGCGCAGTTCACCTTAATCAACGGCTTGTCGCGACGGGGGCCGTTATTATGAATCGCGCCCGCCAGCACTTCCTTGCCCGAACCGCTTTCCCCACGGATCATAACGGACACATCACTGCGGGCCACCTTGCGAACCACGGCCAGTACGTCCTGCATGGCCTGGCTGGCGGCGATAATGTGGTCGAACTGGAAATGCTCGTCAACCAGGGCGCGGAGGGCCGCGTTTTCCGCTTCCAGTTTCCGACCCTTCAGGTAGCGGGTCACCAACGTTTTCAACTCATCCATGGCGAAAGGCTTGATGATATAATCATATGCGCCGTTTTTCATGGCCGCCACGGCCGTTTCAGCGGAAGCGAAGGCCGTCATGATAATGAAGCCCACATCCGGCCGAATGGACCGGGCGGCAGCCAGAACCTCCAGCCCACTCATGGTCGGCATTTTCAAATCACAGAGGATCATCCGGGCCGGGTGATCCCGCAACCAGTCCAGTCCTTCCTTCGGATCCGTGGTGGCCTCAGCGTCCAATCCCGTCCGATTCAAAGCCCTGCGGATAATCTGACCCATTTTCGCTTCATCGTCGATGATGATAATGTCCACGTTATTTCCTCACAGGATCGCCGGCAGGCAGCAGCAATGTCACCGTTGCGCCGCGCTCCGGTTCGCTTTTAATCGTCAGGGTCCCGCCGTATCGTTCCACAATGGTTCGGCTGATCGAAAGCCCCAATCCGGTCCCCGACACCTTGGTGGTGAAGAATGGGTCAAAGACATGCTTCATTTCAGCAGGATTGATACCGGGGCCCGTGTCCGAGATTCGAATGCGCGCCAGCTCCCCCACGTTGTCCAGCGTGACCGTGATGGCCGCAGGACGGGAGTTCGCCCCGCCCTCCAAGGCTTCCTGGGCGTTGATCAACAGATTCAGAAGCACCTGACGAATGCTTTTTTCATCCATGTTGATTCGAATGGGAACGGTGGGTTGTTCAATATGGTACGCAACGGATTCGCTTTTCGTACCTTTTTGGACAAAATGCGCCGTGTCTGCGATGAGCGCCCCAAGGTCAAAGGAGTCGGCGCCGTCGTCGGGAGCGTCGGAGCGGGCAAAACTGAGGAACTGAGAAACCAGGCCGTTGAGGCGTTGCACTTCGCCGACAATGTCGAACAGCATTTCCTTCGCTTCCCCTTCACCGCCAATTTCATCGGACAGTTCTTCGGCAATGGCTCGGATGATGCCCAAGGGATTGCGGATTTCATGGGCCACGCCGGCCGCCATGGCGCCGAGGGATTGCAGTCGATCGGCCTCCGTCATGGCCCGCTCGGAACGGGCGGCGGCGATCAGGAGACGATAGACGGCAAACGTAAGGGCGCTGATAAAGGAGGTCCCAATTACGGCGGCGATGACAAGCCAGGTCTGCATCTGGACGAGGGGGGCGAAGTACGACACTTCGGGCGTCAGGAGTAAAATGGCCACCGGCGTCCGGTCGCGGTTGTGGATGGGCACATAGACCCGCTTATAGCGCTCCCCATCGTAGCGATAGTACGGGGCCGGCTCGGCCTGATCGCCGCTAAAGGCCAGACGGGCGAAAAGAGCGTCCGGCAATACCGCGGGTTGATCCTCCGTGAAACCGCCGTCGATATCGATCAGGACGATCTGATTTTGATCCAGCAGAGTGATGGAGGCCAGATGGTTTCTCGTGCGGATACGATTTAAGATCGTCCGGACAATTTCAGGGTGATAACCGGGATATTCGGACAAGGCATTGGCGCCCATCGGTTGACGGAGGGTGGCGAAAATGTTGAAGAGGGTCTCAGGGGAACTGTTGGCGATCAGCAGACTCTGGCTGAGCGAAATATCGGCCGTCTGCCCCACGGCGGTCAATTTGCTGTTCATTTCCCGCTCAGCCAGGTCGCGTCCGGCCATATACAAATACCAGCCAGCGATATAAAAGGTCAGCAGGGAAGGAATCAGAATCCCCAGGGCGGCCAGGCCCGGGACATTGTGGAGACGAAGGGACATGGGGAATCTTTTCGTTTAAATGCCATCCTGGCAATCAAAAAACATGCCGATCCATCCGCCCGGGGGGAAGCGGAAGCGCTATAACGACCGCCGCCACTCCATGTCCAGGCTTTCGAGCGTCCGGCCATAGACGTCGCGAACGGCCGTTTCCACGTCAAGCCCTTCGCCGATTTTATTGAGGACGCCCCGCAGGCGGGTGGCCGAATGACGCTCGATGAGCCAAGTGGTAAAGGTGCGCGAGACGGCGTAAACGTGTTCGGCTTTTTTTCGGTCTTGAATGGCCACGAACGAGTCGGGCAGATCCTTGATCTTTGTGAGTTCGTCGTTCTTCTTCAAGATCCGCATGGTGATTTTTTCTTTTTCGTACCGCAGCGGACGGCGCAAGGAATCCAGTTCATAATAAGTGGCGACACCCTCGTTGAGCCAGGTGGGGATTTGGGCGCCGGCGATGTCCCGAACGAGGGCGTGGGCATATTCATGGTAAAGCATGGCCTGAAGTTGGGGCCGTTTGGCGTCGCTCGTCTCATCACCGGCCAGGGGCACACGGATTTTCCCGTCATACACGCCGCCGCTCCAGTGGGGGGCCATGGTCACATTGGCGTATTGATCACGGGTGTATAAGACCACCTGAATCTGCTTGTGCGGAAAAAGTCGCAACGCATGGCCCAGGTCGCGGCGGGCCCGGGTCAGGATGTTGAGAACCGCGGAGGCCGCGGCGTCATTGACACCCCCTTCATAGGACACTTCAAAATGGATGTTGGATTGGGTGTTGAAGTTCCTTTCGGTTTCCACTTCGCGCCGCAGTTTGGCAATGCGGTCTTTCAGAGAAGCCAGGGATGGGTCCAGTAACAGAGCCAGTTCAAGATAGGCCAGCGCCAGTTCACTGTCGCCTTCCGCCTGGAATAATTGGCCCAGGTCCACCACCGCCGCCAGGCAGCTGGGGTCGATTTCCGAAGCCGTCTCCAACAGCCGAATGGCCCATTCCGTTTCCCCTTTTTGCTTCCGGTCCCGGCCGGACAGAACCAGATTGTTCGCCCGCAGGGAGGCGATCGCGGCCTGCTGATCGGTCGTGGCCGTCTCCAGGGAAAGGACGTAAAGGGATTCGGCCTGATCAAACGCGCCAGCCTCGGATTGAGCCGTCGCCCAATTCGTCCGGATGACGGACAGGTTCCGCCCGAGATCCTGGCGTTTCGGTTCCAGGGCGAAGGCCTTTCTCAGATACCCCTCGGCCTGACGATATTCACCGGCCCGCCCCAGTTCTACACCGCGGTTATTAAGGGCCTGCGCATAGTTGCGCAGGATGGCAGCACTATCAGAATCATGCGTAAAGGCCGCAGACAGGGCTTCAATGGCCCCCTGCGTGTCGCCGGCATTCAACAGGGCCACGCCCTTGTTGTTCAATTTGACAGCCAACGGATTGGCCTCCGCAAAAGCGAACAGGGCAGCGATGGCAAACACAAAAGCGGCGGGAAGTGATAGGTATAAACGACGCGTCATCAAATGAAACACTCCTGGCGTCAAAGAAATAAAAAACGGATTGCTGATTGATTTTCAAAATTAAAGCATGAGTCATCGA
>JADFCT010000313.1 GCA_017161665.1 Candidatus Sumerlaeota bacterium | reverse complement strand
CAGGAGTTCCACGCCCTTGAGGACTTTCTTGTCCCAGCGCCCGGCCTTCATGGAGGCGGCGGCCTTCGGGATGTTGCGGGCCAGGGCGAGCAGGAGACTCATGGCGTTTTCGGCGGTAGAGACGGAGTTGCCCCCGGGGGTATTCATGACGATGACGCCTTTGGCGGTGGCCGCGGAGGTGTCCACATTGTCCAGCCCCACACCGGCCCGTCCGATGACCTTCAGCTGACCCGGTGATTCCAGCGTGTCGGCGGTCACCTGGGCTCGACTGCGGATGACGACGCCGTCATAATTCCCAATGGTGGCCTTGAGATCTTCGGGGGAAATATCGGGTTTGTAGTCCACTTCAAAACCGGCGGTATGGAATACATCCTGGCCTTCCTGAGAAAGGCTGTCCGCAATGAGAATGGAGGGCATGACCGTGGGTCTCCTGTTTCGTTAATATATCGAACCGAATCGAGCCACCGGCGGATTCGGCGATGTGTCCTGTTTGTTCGGCGATCATAAGATAACCGGACCTTTGCCTGTCAAGGGGCGACTGGAACGGTCTGGCGATTTGTCGAGCCATACCGTGACGCCGTTGTCCGTTCCGAAGCGAACGAACGGAGGGCGCGTCACGACAGGCTACATTTTCCGCGCAATAGCGATGGCCCCGGTCCGAATCGTTTCACGGATGCCGTAGGGTTGCAGCAGTTCGATGAAATCGGCCATGCGCCGACGATCGCCAGCGACCTCGATAATCATCCCCTTGGCAAACACGTCCAGAATCCGCCCGTCGAAGATGCTGACCAACTCCACAATCTCTCCGCGGGTTTTGGGTGTGCAGGTCACATTCAGCAGGACGAGTTCGCGCTCAATATGGGGCTCCACACTCAGATCCTTGACCTTGACGACATCAATGAGTTTGTTCAATTGCTTGACGATCTGTTCAATGGTCTGATCGTCGCCCGTGGCCACGACGGTCATCCGGGACAAGGTTTTATCCGCCGTCGGCCCCACGGTCAGGCTGTCGATGTTGAATCCCCGGCCGCTGAACAAACCGGCAACGCGGGCCAAAACGCCCGCTCGGTTCTCGACCAGAACGGTAATGACATGTTGCATAACGCTCAACCCTTTACTGTATTTGAATCTCTTGCAGAATCCGTTCCCTTTGCTCCCGTCAGAAAAACAGACCCGCCGCGAGGAGACAAGCCAAAAAACGCCCCCGGGGCCAATTGGTTTGACCCATGGGGCCGCGTCCGGCTATCGTTCCTCCCTTTACCCCCAAATCAGTCTGTGTGGGAGCGCCTGTTTCATGACGATCGCCTTGTATAACACGATGAGCCGGAAGATTGAGCCGCTGGAGACGATTCAGCCCGGACGGGTCGGGATGTATTGTTGTGGCCCGACGGTCTATAACTTCGCTCATATTGGAAACATGCGCACCTATATCTTTGAGGACATTCTGCGCCGGTCCCTCGAAGCGGCGGGCTATGCGGTCCTTCATGTCATGAATATCACGGATGTGGGGCATTTGACCTCGGACGCCGACGAAGGCGAGGACAAGATGATCCTGGCCATGCGGCGCGAGGGCAAGACAGCGCATGACATCGCCGATTTTTATACGGACGCCTTTATGCGCCATGCCCAGGCGCTCAATATCCTGCGCCCCCATGAGTGTCCGCGCGCCACCGATCACATCGGTGATATGATCGATATGATTCGCCGCCTGGAGGAAAAGGGGCTGGCCTATTCGGCCGGTGGGAACGTCTATTATGACATCGCTCGCTTCACCGACTATGGCAAACTGGCCGGAACGGACCGGGAGAGCCTGCGCGCCGGCGCCCGGATTGAGGTCGATCGGAACAAACGGTCGCCTCACGACTTTGCCCTGTGGTTTACCCAGTCGAAATTCGAGGATCAGGAAATGACGTGGGAGTCGCCGTGGGGCCGCGGCTATCCGGGCTGGCATATCGAGTGTAGCGCTATGTCCATGTGTTACCTGGGCGAACAGTTCGATATCCACTGTGGCGGGATTGATCATGTCCCGGTCCATCACACGAACGAAATCGCCCAAAGCGAAGGCGCCACGGGCCAAAGCCCGTGGGTCAAGACCTGGCTCCATGGCGAGTTTCTGGTCACCGATTCGGCCAAAATGTCCAAATCGTCCGGCGAATTTACGACCATCGATACCCTGATCGAGCGGGGATATGACCCGCTGGCCTATCGCTATCTCTGCCTGGGGGGCCATTATCGTCAGCAGCTGGGCTTCAGCTATGAGGCGCTGGACGGCGCCGCCAACGGTCTGGAGAGTCTGCGGCGCATCGTATTGAATCTGAAGCAAAAAGCCGGCGCGCCCACGGCGCCTGCCGCCGACCATCCGCGGCTGCGCGAGTTCCAAGGCCATCTGGCGGACGACCTCAACATGCCGCGCGCCCTGGCCACCGTCTGGACCACGTTAAAGGAGCCGATCCCGGACAGCGAAAAACTGGGATTGGTTTATGCGTTCGATGCCATTATGGGATTGGATCTGGACGCGCTGGAAGAAAAGGAACGCGCCGGCGAGGTCCCGTCCGAGGTCATGGAACGGGTGGCCAAACGCGCCGAGGCGCGCAACGCCCGCGATTGGGCCGAAGCGGATCGTCTCCGCGACGAAATCGCCGCCCTGGGATACACCGTCAAAGACACCCCCGACGGCGCGCAGGTATCGGCAATCTGATTCTTTCGTATTGAGATGTTCGGGCGCTGAATCGTAATCGTGCGCCTTGTCCATAAGGATGATTATCTGAAGGATTGAGATCGTTCTGTAAGAACCGGAAAGGGCTGGGCTGAGTATAACACAGGAGGACTGATGCAGAACTGATACGATGCGGTTTGGGGGGCCTTTGACGATCGGCAGTCCGACAGACCCTTGGTTTTGTAAAAAGCAACCGTTTTTGGAATATACACGATGGTTCTGGACAGGGATCTATGGATAATTTTCCTCGTCGGTTTTGATTTGAACTGGTCGCGATTCCAATGGGAAAAACCGCTTGGGGCCTATAGTGGGATACCTTCAGCCGTTGCGTTACCTAATGCCAGAATTTCTTCTTTGCTCATGGGATAGCCTCGAAGTTGTACGCAACTCAGGCAACCAGCATTATCGATCAATTCCGGAAAATGTGAATGTAACCAATCGCCCGTTTTGAGGGCGCAAGGACTGTTCTTAATGTCTTTTGCTTTGGGAAGTATATGGCTGAAAACTTCAATCCCATCAATGTAATGACGCCAGTGAGGTTCGTAGGGTGGTTTCGTGAGATCCACTACTTTTACGATCCGACACCATGCCCCATGTGGAACGGTATAAAAGACGGAGGCCCCCAGATCGATGTGAAAAGCCTGACATGGTTTATCGACAGCGGCGGCCTCATCCGATCGGATTAATACATCAATGATAAGAGTGTATTGTATCAATGGCTCGTTGGGATTTGTTTTATTGTCGACATTTTTGAATTTAAATCCTGTTTCACAGCTAAAAGCTGCATACTGTACAATGTCGGTTTGTTTGCCATTAATATCCGGTATCCCGGGAATCGATGGGGTTCGTCCAAATCGAATTCTGGGAGCCGAAACCGAATCCGTATCTTGCCATTCTAAGATTTGACCGAATCTCCCAGCCAAACTGCCATTTTTGAAATCCCAATTATCGAGGATCCGTGCAGCCCTACCCTGAACCGACGCATCATCCTGTGTCGATAATTTGATTTTATCTTGATGGCGGTCGTGTTTCAGGCGGAGGCGTTCAACAACCCAATCGGCTAAACGGGATTGCGCCAGATTGTTGATAGCCGCATTTAACTTTAATTCAACCTGGTCTTGAGGCTCGTCGCCTTCCAGGGCTTTCCGCAGACACAGCAGCAATTGATCGACCCATTCTAAAATGATTGACGGTTCGACGGATTCAACCAGCCCCGTGATCCTGTGAAACCATTCCCCAAGCAATTGAGAATCCAGTTCAAAACCTGCGCTGTGATGACGTGACAAATTTTCGAAGATCAACGAATCGTCCGAAGGAGCGGTACTGAATCCAGTGAAAGCGTCCTGAAGTTTTTCTTTCATTCGGTTCGATCGAAATGCTTCGATTGCATGGGAAAAGGAGTGTGATGGGAAATGAGACAGTTGTTCCGCTTCCCAGGGCCAAGCCTCCAGAATCCTTCCTTGGCCAGCAGCATTCACCAGTACGAGTCGAAATCCATCGTTCGTGAATCGGGCCTGTCGATAGCGCGCCTT
>JADFCT010000312.1 GCA_017161665.1 Candidatus Sumerlaeota bacterium | reverse complement strand
AATGTTATCGATCACAATAAACCCGTCCTCATATTCAGACAGGGACACACTTCGACCATTCACCGTTACCCTTTCCAGAATCTCCTTGCGTTTCAAAACCTCATATTGCCCCAATAATGGCAAACAGACTTTCGCCGTCATGTTACCGGGAATAAAAACGGAAAGTGTGTAGTAATTGTCCGACATGCGGCGAAGCGTGACCCTCACCGGTCCGCGAATGGTGGGGGTTTTTATGTCAGCGAATTCAAGAGCGCCCGGTTGCGGCTTAACTTCCACTTTGGAAAACCCCGGCTCCAGCGGTCGAATGCCCATCAATCCCCGAGGGATGGTGTTCGCCGGCGCCGCCCCCCAGGCATGGTTCCAGTCCAGATTCGGTTTATACTTCTGCCCCCACGCCTCCAACGCCATCGTGGAGCCTTCCCGGATCATGTTAACCCAGCTGCGCTCGGCCGTTGACCGCATCAAATCCAGGGCATACTGCCCTTCGCCAGCCGCATAGAGGGCGTCCAACAAGTGTTGGGCGCCATAAACACTGCACGCCATCCCTCGACTCTTAACAAAGGCAACCACACGGTCCTGACGCTTTTGATCCACCAATTCGAAAGCCAAGGCAAACATATTGGGGTGGAGCGACGCGTGGTCCACGCCTTCACCGTCGAGATAAACGCCTCGTTCCGCGTCAAACAGTTTGGTGTTGATCGCCGCCTTCACCTTGGCCGCCTGCTCCTCAAATAATTCGGCATCCGCCGAATGTCCCAGGGCCTTTGCGATACGCCCCATCAAAACCAACGCCCGGTAATGATAGACGTTCACCACCGTGTTAACCTTTGGCATCACATTCCCATCCCGTTCGCCAGGGTTGTCTCCACCAAAAGACGCCGGCGGCCAGTCCACCAAATCCTTCAATTTTCCCTGAAAGTGTATGGATCTCAGCACCTCATCGGTCACCCGACCCGTATTCACACTGATCAAACCATCCTCACGAGCCAGGGCGATCAATGTCTTTGCCTTCAAGTCATCATAATATTGACGAATGGAATCCAAATCGCCCGTGTACATATAATCTTCCCAGGCCATCAACACAGAAGTCAAAATCCATTCGGTGGGCCAGGTGGGATTCAACATCAGATATTCATGAGAGGCCCGAGCCATGGTGTATTCGCGATCGACGCAATAATGAGCCAACTGATTAATATATGCGTCCGCTTCATAAGGGATTCGCTCACGATCGCCATCCACATATATCCCGGCAAAAGTGGTGGCTTTGATTGTATATTTACATAAATCCCAGACCGCATCCAACGTCTCATCCGAGGATCGAAAACTCGCCGCGGCGTCATCAAAAGGATAATGCACGGCGATCATCCGGATATCGTCTTTCTCCAAGACGCCCGGCACATTGATCAGCTCACAGTAACGGAATGGCATCACCTCTCCAATGGACGGGGGCATCAAAATCGCCGCTTTGCCGGTATTCCGCTGGTCGGGCGGGATCTTAACCCGATTCCACTCCCCCACTTCAGAGGTGACGGGATAGTCTATTTTACGGTAACGAATCGTTCCCCCGGGGTTGGGATCGACCTGCTTGGAGTGGATGGCTTTTTCGCCCAGGCGAACCTCAATCGTCCCATTACTTGTTTTCTCGTCCAGGCGGAATTGGATGGTCCCAAAGGCGGCCCGGCCAAAATCGATAAAGTAATGCCCCTCCCCAACCTTTCGGATCGCCAGAGGCTCAATTTCAGACTCGACCAGCCCATAACGGTTGGGAGGCGTGTTGGTTTGAGGAGTCCGCGGGATCGGAACCGGCCCTAGCGAATCATGCGTCCTGAAAGTGGACGGTTGCGAAAACAATGAGACCATATCATTGGACCAGGATTGGACATGCCAATAGTAGTTCGTATTCGGCTTCAGCGGCTTGCCGGCATATCCAACGGCCACGGACTGTGTAGACTCGACACGGCCGGAGTCCCACATATCCACTTCCCCGTACTCCCATTCCCCAGTGGCCTCATTCTTTGCGCCGGCCAGGAGTTTTTCTTTACTTGTCGCTACCCGAATCCGATAGGCGGTTTGCGGCGTGGCTTCGTTCTCCGAGATCAGTGTCCAGGTAAAGTCGGGCTTGGGATCTGACACAATGACCTCTCCCCGATCGGAACTCATCAAGTCCACCATCAGCCCCAAGGTCGTGACTCCATGATACGCCCAGCCGCAAATCGCCAAAGCCCACCCCGTCCAACACAACAAAAGCACGCGAGCCCATCGACGCCAAAGAATCGAATGATGATCGTTGCAAGCCAACATAATGTCCTCCCGAATCGTTATTTTCAGTTTCAATGTAAACCAATACACACAGGTTTAATGGAAGTTTTGAGCCGCGTCAAGATTGTGTTTTCAAATTCCGCATGGCGCCAAATCAGAAAACGCAATCCGTGCGCCCGGTTTCGCTTTGCGCCCATGGGCTTTCGCATTAGAGTTTCCTGCCAGCGGGTAATGAATCAAAACGCCTCGTCCACAACCGATAATTAAAAGCGAGACATGTATGCGAACCATCGTTCTGGCCTCCGCCTCCCCCCGTCGCCGCGACCTGATCGCTCAACTCGGTTTATCGGTGGACATCCTGCCAGCCAACATTGATGAATCCATATTTGATGGGCTTCCCCCTCGGGAAACGGCCCTCGCGCTGGCGAAAGCCAAGGCTGCCCTTATCGCCCGCCGACGCCCGGACGCCCTGGTCATCGGCGCCGACACCGTCGTCGCTCAGGGCGAACGCATGTTCGGGAAACCACAAGATCCGGTGGAGGCCCGCTCCATGCTGACCACATTGAGCGGCGCCATGCATTCGGTCTGGACCGGTCTGGCCGTTATGGACGGGGCCGACGGACGCATTGAATCGGACGCGACCGAAACAAAGGTCTTTTTCAAATCCATCCCCGAGCCAGCGCTGGCCGCCTACATCCATTCACCGGAACCATACGACAAGGCCGGCGCCTACGGCATTCAAGGCGACGCCGGGCAATTTGTGGATCATATTGAAGGGGATTACTTTAATGTGGTGGGACTGCCGTTAAAGGCGCTGGTGACATTGCTGCGTCGATTTAAGACGATGCCGAATCCGACATTTCCGACGCCCCCACCGCCGCTGCAAGAGCGTCCGCATTGACGGGTCGATCCAGTAAGTTCACTCGACGAAATCGATAGGCGAACAGGTAGCGCATGGCGGTGATGAAATCCCGCCAGCCGATCTTCTTGCCTTCCTCAAAAGTCCTCGCCCGGTAACTGATCGGCGATTCAACGATTGCCCGTCCCAGACGCAATGCCATAGCCGTCACTTCCGGGCAAAACTCAAACCGCTTACACCGAAGGGGCAATCGACAGATCAGATCGGATCGAAAGGCCTTGTAGGCCGTCGCTTCGTCCGTCAAGCCTTTCCCGTAAAGCAACCAGACCGTCGCGGCCAGAATGCGATTCGCCACCCGGTTGGGCAAACGCATCCCGATGATCTTTCCAATAAAACGCGAGCCGAAAGCCACATCGCAGCGTCCCTCGACAATCGGCGCGATCACGGACGGGATCTCGGCCGGATCATACTCAAAATCCGCATCCTGGATGATCACCACGGCGCCCGTCACGGCTGTCAGACCCGTTCGGATGGCGGCGCCTTTGCCCTGATTGGTTGCATGATACAAGGCCCGAATGCCGGGCTGTCGCGCCAGGCGCCGAATCAATTCCGTCGTCCCATCCGTCGAATGGTCATCAATTAAAATAATTTCTTTGGCTATGTCCAAAGCCTGTACCCGTTCCAAAACGGGCTCCAGCAACTCGACCTCATTATAGATCGGCATGATAATGGATAATTTCATACAGGGAGATGCTTTCAAAGGCATGGCAGGCGAACGGATCAGGGAGTAGAGCCGCCGGCCGGTTCATATTCGATCAATGAGGCGGTATCCGCAATTTCCGGGATCGTCAAATTGGCCGTCGATGCAAGACTCATATTTCGGAACTCATCGAAACATTCGACGA
Source organism: Candidatus Sumerlaeota bacterium (assembly GCA_017161665.1). Classification (GTDB taxonomy): domain Bacteria; phylum Sumerlaeota; class Sumerlaeia; order JADFCT01; family JADFCT01; genus JADFCT01. The sequence goes on along the minus strand of JADFCT010000312.1, from coordinate 248 downwards.
TTTTTTCCAATTCCGGGTTTCGCTTCAAGGGCCATTGATTCAACCCCCGGGCCTCATAGCGGTCCACAATATTCTGGATCGTCATCACGGTTACTGGAGCGGCGGGCATATATCGCTTGGGACCGTCATTCGGTCCACGCGTGGCGACAATCAGCAGGCGAGCGTCCAGAAGTTCGTAGAGCAACGTCCGACACATGCAGTCCGGGATTCCGATCTGTTCGGCGATCTCATGCTTTGTGGGCGGTTCT